>NZ_JBVAYY010000004.1:0-232192 GCF_055412885.1 Pseudarthrobacter leeuwenhoeki
GTTATGTGTTCCGGGTGAACCGGGATTTGGTGGTCCTCAATGATGTGAATTCGGGCAATGTCTGGCTGGTCAACCAGAACATGCAGCTCGTCAACAACTGGGACGACGTGGTGCCGCCCAAGAACCAGGCCGATGACCAGGACCAGGAGTCGGCGGACACCAACACCGTCAACGTCCTGCCCGACCGCACCAAACCCAACCGGCCCCCGGAAACCAAGCCTGACGCCGTCGGCGTCCGCCCGGGCCGCACCACCATCCTCCCCGTGCTCGACAACGACTCGGACCCCGACGGCGATGTCCTCACGGCCTCCGTCGGGGACAACGGCCCGGTATCCGGCAGCCTCGAGAACATCTACGGCGGCACCGCCTTCCAGATCACCGTCCCGGCGGACGCGTTGCCCGGCACCGAAACCTTTAGCTACAACGCCGCCGACGGCCGCGGCCTCTCCGCTGCCGGCAACATCACCCTGAACGTCGTCGGCCCGGACGAGAACTTTCCACCCTTGTTCAAACGCGGCGAGCCCACCACCATGCTGGTGGAGCAGGGCAAAACCGTCAGCCAGAACATCCTCACCGACTGGACCGACCCCGACGGCGATGACCTCGTGCTGATGGACGCCAAGGCCGACAACGACCAGGACCAGGTCAAGGTCCGCCGCGACGGGCTGCTCACCTACCAGGACTCCGGCGCCGCGCCGGGCAGGAAATCCGTCACCGTCACCGTCTGGGACGGCCGGGCCACCACCACCGGCAAGGTCGTCGTGAACGTCCAGCCTCCCGGCGCCCTGCCACCAGTGGTCAACGCCGACCACGTCACCGCCGTCGCCGGCCAGGACCTCGTGATCGCGCCGCTCAAGAACGACGTCGACCCCAACGGCGGCGCGCTGCGGCTGGCCCAGGTGGAGGCCGCCGGCACCGCGGAACTGGGTCCCGTGACCGACGGGGGAACTTTCACCTTCCGCAGCGGCACCCCCGGCCCCATCTACCTGAGCTATATCGCCAGCAACGGCCCGCAAAGCAGCCAGGGCCTGATCCGCGTGGACGTCGAATCCGGCAAGGACCCCGGCAACCCGGTGGCCGTGCACGACCTCGCCCTGATGCCCGTCGGCGGCAGTGTGCTCCTGGATCCGCTGGCCAACGACTCGGACCCGTCAGGCGGCGTGCTGGTGCTGCAGTCCGTCCAGCTGCCCGAGAACGCGACCGCCTCGGTCAGCGTGATCGACCACAGCGTCCTGCGGATCACCGACATCGTCGGCACCAAGGACCCGTTCACTTTCCGCTACACCATGTCCAACGGCACCAAGTCGGCCACCGGCAGTGTCTCCGTGGTTCCCGTCCCGGCTCCCGCCGTGCTCGAGGCCCCGCAGCCCAAGCCGGACGAGGTGAACGTGCGGGTCAACGACGTCGTCACCATCCCGGTGCTGGCCAACGACACCCACCCCCAGGGCGAGAAGCTCAGTGTGGATGCCGTCCTGCCGCAGCCCGTCCCCGAAACCGACGGGAAGAGCTTCGTCTCCGAAAACACCCTCCGCTTCATCGCCGGCGCGGAGCCCAGGACCGTCCGCGCGATCTACAACGCCGTCGACCCGCAGGGCCAGAAGAGCGCCGCGGCCGTCACCATCCACATCCTGCCGCTGGAGGGCGCGGAAAACTCCCGCCCGCAGCCCAGGAACCTCACCGCCCGTGTGGTGGCGGCCGGGTCTGTGCGGATTCCGGTGGAGCTCGACGGGATCGACCCCGACGGCGACTCCGTCCAGCTGACCGGGATCGACAGCACCCCGGCAATGGGCACCGCCACGGTGGGCAGCACCTTCATCGACTTCACGGCAGCCGGCGACGGCGCCGGCACGGACACCTTCCGCTACAAAGTGGTGGACCGCCAGGGCGCCATCAACACCGGCACCGTGACCGTGGGCATCGCCCCGCGCGGGGAGACGAACCAGTCACCCACCCCGGTGGACGACGAGGTCAAAGTCCGCCCCGGACGGCAGATCGCCGTGGACGCCACCGGCAACGACACCGACCCCGACGGCGACCAGATCCGGATCATCAGCGACGGCATCGAAGCCGCTCCGGAACTGCAGGCCACCGTCAGCAAGCAGTCTTCGCGCATCATCCTGCTCGCCCCCGGGGCAGAAGGGACCGTCAACGTGCGCTACTCCGTGGCGGACGACCGCGGCGCCACGGCGCAGGCCGCCATCGCCGTCAAGGTGCAGGCAGACGTGCCGCTGCAGGCCCCGATCGCCCGGGACGACCGGGTGACCTCCGCCCAGACGCTCGGCAAGACCGCCGTCGACGTCCCCGTCCTCAAAAATGACGAGGACCCCGACGGCGTCGGCGAAAACCTCAAGATCGCCACCGACGCCACGACCGCCCGGCCGGGCGCCGAGGGCACCATGAACGTGGAACTGACCGAACAGCCGCAGCTCATCCCGTACACGGTAGAGGACCTCGACGGACAGAAATCCACCGCCATCATCTGGGTCCCCGGCGTGGGCCAACAGGTCCCCACGCTGGCCAGGGACGAAGTGATTGAAGTCGTCGCCGGGCAGTCCGTCACCGTAGACCTCAAGGAATGGGTCAAGGTCCGTGACGGACGATCGCCGCGCCTGACCCAGGCCGACCGGATCAAACTGATCGGTGCCGACGGGTCAGACCCCGTTGCCGGCAACGGGGCCGCCCTGAAATACACGGCCGGCCAGGACTACGTGGGCCCCGGCTCGCTCAGCTTCGAAGTCACCGACGGATCCGGCCCGGACGACCCCGCCGGACTGAAGTCCACCCTCAGCATCCGCACCAAGGTGCTCCCGGACCCCAACCGGAACAACCCGCCGGTGCTGCTGGGCAGCCAGGTGGAGGTGCCCACGGCGGACTCCACCACGACCGACCTGGGCAAACTGACCACCGACCCCGATAACGGCGACGTGGACAAGATGGCGTATGAACTGGTGGGCGGTGTTCCGGCGGGCCTGGACGCCAGCATTGACGGGAAGACCCTCAAAGCCTCCGCCAAGGACGGCACTGAGGCCGGCGCCACAGGAGCGGTCCAGGTCAAGGCCAGGGACCCCCGCGGGCTCGAGGCCACCGCGACCTACCAGCTGACCGTCACGGCCTCCAACCGGCCCAAGCCGGTGGCCAACGACGATCTGGAACCCAACGCCGCCGCAGGCAAACCCGTCACCGTGCGGGTGCTCGACAATGACGCCAACCCGTTCCCGGAGACGGCGCTGAAGATCGTGTCGGCTGTGACCGAGACCGGCCAGGGCTCCGCGGACGTCAACGGGGACTCCGTCACCGTCACGCCGGCCGACGGGTTCTCGGGCACCATGATCGTGGCCTACACCGTCGCGGACAAGACCGGGGCGTCCTCGCGCTACGCAACGGCGCGGATCCGGCTGACGGTCAAGGACAAGCCGCTGGCGCCGACCACACCGCAGGCTGCGAGCGTGGGGGACAGCACCGCCTTGCTGAACTGGACTGCGCCCGCGGACCGTGGCTCGGCTATCACCAAGTACACGGTCACCGGCGAGGGCGGCTACAGCCAGGACTGCCCGGCCAACTCCTGCACGCTCACCGGGCTGGCCAACAACACCATGTACCACTTCCAGGTCACGGCCACCAACGCCCTGGGCACCTCCGAGCCGTCCCCGGCGTCGGCCGAAGTACGCCCCGACGTCAAGCCGGACACCCCGGCCGCGCCCGCAGCGAAGTACGGCGACACACAGCTCACCCTGACATGGCCGGCACCCGCTTCCAAGGGCTCGCCGGTCAAGTCCTACGACCTGGAGATCTCCCCGGCCCCGGCCGGGCAGAACGCCCAGATCCAGAACCTGGGCTCGGTGAGCTACGTCTGGAAGGGACTCAAGAACGGAGTGGCCTACAAGGTGCGCGTCCTGGCCCGCAATGACGCCAGGGAGCCCTCCGAATGGAGCGCCTACTCCGCAGCGGAAACCCCTGCCGGGGTGCCCGTCACCCCGGCAGCGCCGAATGCGACGGCGGCTGGCCCAGTGGGCAACCAGAGCCAGCTCAAGGTGAACTGGACGGCCCCGAACAACAACGGCGACGCTGTTTCGGCCTACACGCTGACCACCCTGCGCGGCGGCGCCGCCGTGGCAACCCAGCAGGTGTCCGGCACCACGCAGAACGTCACCGTGGCCAACTCGGAAGCGGACTACACCTTCACGGTGTCCGCCACAAATAAGGCCGGAACCTCCGGAACGAGCGCCCAGTCCGCGGCCGTGCGCGCCGTGGGCAAACCGGCGATGGTGGGCCAGCCGTCGGCAACCCTGGTGGATACCGGCGGCGACGGCGGCAAGATCGACGTCCGCTTCACCGCGCTCACCGCGGAGCAGCGCAACGGCTCCAGCGCCGGTGAAATCACGTACAAATACAAGCTCACGTCCGGCGCCGGCAGCGGCAACATTGTCGCCGGCGGCGCGGTGGTGGCCGCCCCCAACGGGACCGCCACCGCCGTGGTGGTCTGGGCGGTCTCCTCGAGGAGCTCCAGCACCGGCGACGCCAGCCCCGCCTCGGCTTCGGTGAACCCGTACGGACTCGCGTCCGCACCGGCCGTCACCGGAGCCAGCAAGCCCCAGGGCGACAGGTCCGTGTCCTGGACCTGGACCCAGCCCAACGGCAACGGACGTCCCGTCACCGGCTACCAGTACAGCCTCGACGGCGGCGGCTGGGTCGACACCGACCAGCGCTCCTTCTCCGCCGGTGCCGGCTACAGCGAAACCAAGACGCTGCGTGTCCGCGCCATCAGCGCGGGCCAGCCCGGCCGGATCGGCCAGGACAACTCCCGCAGCGGTTCGGAGCCGCCGCCACCGGTTCCGGTGTCCCAGATCCAGGTCGAGGCCAGCACCGTCAGGACGTGTCCAGGCAAACCGAACCAGACCGACACGTACTCGCCCGGTCCGCCGAAGGACTGCGGCGTCGGCTGGGTCGAACGGGCTGAGGGCAAGCTCGCCATCAACTGCACCAAGGACATCTACGGCAACGGCACCCCTTGGTACCGCGTCACCGAAGGCAGCCACCCGGGCTGGTTCGTCAAGTCCACCACCGTGGACCTCACCGGACCTCGCCCCGGCGGCTGCTGATGCGTCCAACTAGACTTACCGCCGGACACAGCAGGATTCCCTGCCGGCGGGCCACCCAGCACTTTCTACCAGAACAGATTCACCCAGAACAGAAGAGGACCACCCCATGACCATGACCACCGAACAGGCCGAATGGTTTTCCGGCACCTTCGAGAAGCTCGTCGCCAACGTCGGCCAGGCCGTCCTGGGCAAGACCCACGTCATCCGGCTGACCTTCACCGCGATGCTCGCCGAGGGACATGTCCTCTTCGAGGACGCCCCGGGCACCGGCAAGACCATGCTGGCCCGTGCCCTCGCGGCCACCGTCCAGGGTTCGAACAACCGCATCCAGTTCACCCCGGACCTGCTGCCCTCGGACGTCACCGGCGTGACCATCTACGACCAGAAGACGCAGAAGTTCGAGTTCCACAAGGGGCCCATCTTCAACAACATCGTCCTCGCCGACGAAATCAACCGGGCCTCGCCCAAGACCCAGTCGGCACTGCTGGAGGTCATGGAGGAATCCCGCGTCACGGTGGACGGAACCACCTACGAGGCCGGCCGCCCGTTTATGGTGATGGCGACCCAGAACCCGATCGAGCAGGCCGGCACCTACCGGCTGCCCGAGGCCCAGCTGGACCGCTTCCTCATGAAGACCTCCATCGGTTACCCCGATCACGCCTCCACGGTGCAGTTGCTCGGCGGCGCCAACCTCAAGGACCGCTCCAAGGAGATCACCCCCGTCATCACCACCCAGGCGATCGCGGACATGGCAGACCTTGCCGCCACGACGCATGTGGACACCGCAGTGCTCGAATACATCTCCCGGCTGTGCGAGGAGACCCGCAACGCCCCGGAAACCCGGCTCGGCGTCTCCGTCCGCGGCGCCCTCGCGATGGTCCGCGCCGCCAAGGTCTGGGCCGCCAGCCAGGGACGCAACTTCGTGCTCCCGGACGACATCAAGGAGCTGGCCGCCGTCGTCTGGACGCACCGCTTCGTGATGGACCCGGAAGCCGAGTTCTCCGGTGCGACCCCCGAGGCTGTGCTGACCCGCGTCCTCGCCGCGGTCGCCGCACCGCAGCAGCGCGCCTCCCTTGTCTAAGAGCACCGGCTAGCAGCACCGGCACCCAGAAAACCCAGCACGAACAAAGGCACCCATATGTCCTCCAGCACTCCGCTGACCCGGCTTGCTGAACGCCTGCAACAGCCCTTCCACCGGGACGGCAGGCGCACCCGGCTGCATCCCGGCTCGATCTGGACCGAGGCGGGAAGCACTGCAGGCCTGGTCCTCGCCCCGGCCTGGCGCGCCGTCCGCGCGCTGTGGCTGCGCCACGTGTGGCCTGTCCTGTCCGTGGTGAGCCTCCTGGGCTGGTTCGTCCTGGCGGCCTCGATCCTGCTCTGGACCCTTGGCCAGGCGTTCGGCTGGCAGGAAGCCAAGGCGGCAGCGATCGCCGCGTTCGTCCTGTTCGTCCTCGCCGTCGGCTTCATTCTGGGCCGCTCCTCCTATGGCGTGGTCCTGGATCTGGCGCGGACGCGGGTGGCGGTGGGGGACAGCGCCGTCGGCAGCATTGCGGTCTCCAACACCTCCGCCCGGCCCCTGCTGGCCGCGGACCTGGAACTCCCGGTGGGGGCTGCCACAGCCGTGTTCCACCTGCCGAGGATGAAACCCCGGCAGGTCCATGAGGACCTGTTCACCATCCCCACCGCGCGCCGGGCCGTGATTGTGGTGGGTCCGGTCCGCTCCGTCCGCGCCGACCCGCTGCACCTGCTGCGCCGCCAGGTGCGCTGGACCGAACCCGAGGACCTGTTCGTGCACCCGAAAACCACGGCGCTGGCCGGCTCGGCCGCCGGATTCATCCGCGACCTGGAGGGTATGCCCACCACGGACCTGTCCAGTGCCGACGTATCCTTCCACGCGCTGCGCGACTACGTGCCGGGCGATGACCGGAGGCACATCCACTGGAAGACCACGGCACGCACCAACAAGCTCATGGTCCGCCAGTTCGAGGAAACCCGCCGCGCACACCTCGCCATTTCGCTGTCCATCAACGCGGACGAATACGCCTCCGAAGAGGAGTTCGAGCTGGCCATCTCCGCCGCCGCCTCGATCGGACGGCAGGCCATCCGCGAACAACGCGACCTCGATGTGCTCACCCAGAAGGGCCCGCTGCGCTGCGAAACCGGCCGCAACATGCTCGATGAAATGACGCGGATCGTCGGCGCACCACAGCGCAGGACAGCCGTTGACCTCGCACGGAGCCTTGCGGACACCGTCCCCAACGCCTCCGTGGTGTTCCTGATTGTGGGCAGCAACGTCACCGCCACCCAGCTGCGCTCCGCCGCGGCCGCGGTGCCCTTGGGTGTCCGCACCCTCGCCATCCGGCTCCAGTCCGGGGCCGCCCCGGCCCGGGCCACCATCGGGGACCTGACCGTGCTGACCCTCGGCGACCTCCCGGACCTGGCCATCGTGCTGAGGAAGGCAGCAGCATGAGCACCGCAACCCCGCTCCGCTCCCGCAACCACACTGCAGCTGCGAAGCGCTCCGGCTTTGCCGGCGGCCAGCCGCTCTGGCACCTCGGGCTCGACGCCGGTGCCCTCACCGTGCTGCTTGGCCTGGGGGTGCTGGGCTTCAGCCTCAGCTTCGGGGGGGACCCCTACTATCTGGTCGCGGGCTTCGGCGGCATCCTGCTGGGCCTGGCCCTGGCGGCGGCCGCGGTGCACTTCCGGCTCGGGCTCCTGATCACCGCTGCCCTCACGCTCGGGGCATACCTGGTCTTCGGCACCGCCCTGGCCGTCCCGGAAGCCTCCTTCGCCGGGGTGCTGCCCACCCTCGATTCGCTGCGCACCCTGCTGCTCGGGGTCGTGTTCGCCTGGAAGGACATGCTCACCGTCGGTGTGCCGGTCGGCACCGCCGGCGGCACCCTGATTGTGCCGTTCCTGAGTTCACTCCTCACCGCGCTGGCGGCCGGGCTGCTGATCTGGCGGCTCAAGAGCCCGTACTGGCCGCTGCTGCCGGTGCTGGTCCTGTTCATCACCGGCATCGCCTTCAGCACGAACGCCGGGTTCCTCACGGTGGAACGCGGTATCTCACTCACCGTGGTCGCGATCGCCTGGGCCACCTTCCGCCGCGACGCACTCCGCCGCAGCGACACCCGCACGGTTTCCGTCAACCGGCCGGAGACGGACGAGGCCGCCGCCCGCGCGGCCGCCCTGCGCCGGCTTGGCACCGCCGCGGCGGTGATCGCCGTCGCCGTGGCGGTCACCGCCGTCGCGTCCCCGCTGGTCACCGCCGGCGACGACCGCCGCGTGCTGCGCAACACGATCGTCCCGCCGTTCGATCCCAAGGACTATGTGACGCCGCTGGCGAGCTTCCGCAGCCTCGTCAAGGACAAAAAGGACGACAACCTCTTCGTCGTCAAGGGCCTGCCCAGGGATGCCCGGGTGCGCCTGGCCGCGCTCGACTCCTTCAACGGCACCAACTACAACATGGACCCGAACGGTTCCGGCAGCTTCAGCAAGGTGGGCGACGCGAAGTCCCTTAACACCCTGGCCGACTCCACCGGGATTGTGCCCAGCAACAACTACACCCTGGACATCACGATCGAGGACTACCAGGGCTACTTCCTCCCCGGCGGCCGCAAGACCACCGGAATCAGCTTCGCCCGAGACGGCTCGGGCGCAGCGTCCGGCCTGTATTTCAACGCCGGCACGGACACGGCCGTGACCACCAGGGGGCTGGCGAAGGGCGATGCCTACCGCGTCCAGGTGGCCGATCCCGCCACCCTGGAACACGGGCAGCTGACGCAGTACGACTTCGCCCAATTGTCCCTCCCGGACCCCGCCGAAGTGCCCCCCGTCGTCGGGTCCCAGGCGAACGACCTCGCCTCCGATGCCCCCACCGCCATTGACCGGGTGCGCCAGATCGAGGCGCACTTCCAGAAGAAGGGCGCCTTCAGCAACGGCCTGATCGCCGACGGCCAGCTGCCCAGCGTTTCCGGCCACGGCGCCAACCGCGTCCGGAGCCTGCTCACCGCCAAACAGATGCTGGGCGACGACGAGCAGTACGCCGTGGCGATGTCCCTTATGCTGCGCCACCTCGGCATCCCCTCCCGGGTGGTGATGGGGTTCTACCCGGATCCCAAGAGCCCGGAAAACGGCGCCGGCGAAGTCAGGATCACGGGCAAGGACGTCCACGCCTGGGTCGAGGTCGCCTTCGACCGCGTGGGCTGGGTGTCCTTCGATCCCACCCCGCCCAAGGACAATGTGCCGATCCCGCCGGATCCGGAGAACAAGTCCAAGCCCAAGCCGCAGGTGCTGCAACCGCCGCCGCCGCCGCAGGAGCCCGCGGACCTTCCGCCCGACTCCTCACCGGATGCGCTCGATGCCGACGAGAAGAAGAACAACCCCTGGCTCTTCTGGGGACCCCTCCTCACGGCGGTCGGCCTGGCGCTCATCCCGGTCGCGGTCCTGGCACTGCCGCTGCTGCTGATCGCCCTGCTCAAGTCCCGTCGCCGGAAGGCCCGCTTCAGCGAAGGCCCGCCGGCGCAGCGCGTCGGCGGCGGCTGGAGCGAAGTCGTCAGCCTTGCGACGGACCTCGGCGCCGGGGTGGACACCCGCGCCACCCGGCGCGAGTCCGCCGTCGTGCTCGCCGGTGCGTTCCCGGCCACCGGCGGAACCACCACGCTCCTCGCCCACCGGGCCGATGCGGCGATCTTCGGCGCCGGCCAGCCGAGCGAGGACCAGGTGCGGCAGTACTGGGAGAGCGTGGATGGCTCGCTCAAGGAGATGACCGGAACGCTTGGCTTCTGGGCCCGGCAGCGGGCCCGGTTCTCGCCGCGTTCCCTGCTGGCCGACGGCCGGGCCGCGCTCAAGCGCCGGGGCCCCGGGTCCGGCCGCCCCGGCTTCAAGCGCGCGGCGCCCGCCGGTCCGCAAACCCCTGCCGGTACAGTGGAGTCCGGTCCGCCGGCGGCAGCCCACCCTGATGCTGCCGCCAACCCCCCGGTCGACGCCAGCCAGACCGCCAGGAAGAACCGCAACACGCCATGACCGACGACACCGAGCTCTGCCCGCGCTGCCAGCAGCCGCTCCGCCACGGGGCTGCTTTCTGCACCTCCTGCGGGACGCCACTGAGTAACCGTTCCGCGCGGAATGTCCGTAACGTGCGGGAGCTTCCCGCGGCCGGGGACCAGCAGGAGATCCACGCGTGGGGTCCCGGCGGCGCGGACGCCCGGAACCCCGCCGCCGGGCACACCGGCCTGATCCCCGGTAGTATCCCCGTAGCGCAGGGCCCAGCCACGGGCCGCGGACCAGGGGGAGGGACTTCCATGCCGAACAAGCTTGAACTGGTTCCCGCCGCTGCCGGAAAGCGGCTGGGGGCCGCCGTGCTGGACTGGCTGCCGCCGGTCACCATCCTGGCGATTCTGCTGGCGATCGGTTTCGCCGGGGTCACCAGGAGCCAAAGCGGGGGCTTCATCGTCTACGACACCTCCTCCCTGGTGCTGTTCGGCGGGATCGGCGCGGGACTCACTCTGATCTACACGGCGGTTCTCGCGTCGCTCGAAGCCCGTTCCGGCGCGACCCCCGGCAACCGGCTGATGGGCATCCGCAGCACGGATGCTGACGGCTCCGCCCCGGGCGGGGGAGCGGTGTTCCTCCGCGGCCTCATCACCGGTGCCGGCGTGCTGCTCGGAGTGGCCGCTGCCGCCGCGGTCGTGATCTTCCAGTGGTTCGGCGTCGCGCTGCTGGTGCTGGGACCCCTGCTGTTCCTGGGCACGGCCTGGGCTGTCCTCGTGGTGCTCTCCAACACCTGGGACCGCAACGGCCAGCTCCGCGGCTGGCACGACACAGCCGCCAAGACCCTCGTCTTCGACGTCAAAGCCGGACGCAGTCCGATCACCACCGGCGGCATCCAGGGCCCGTACAGCTTCGCGCCGATGGACCTTCCCCCGGTGCAGCAGGTCATGTCGCCGCTGGCGGCCGCCGCAGCCGCCGCCCCCGCGCCGGTTGCTCCCGCGGTCCCGGCGGTCCTCAATCCCCGCCAGTGGCAGCCGCCCGCGGCGCCGCAGCCCGCGCCGCCCGCCCCGACACCACCCTCGCTCAACGTGGATTTCCAGCCGGGCACGCACCCCGACGACGACCACGACCGCACCCGGGCCCGGGGCGACACCCACGCTCCGGTCACCGTGGCGATCCTCCGGATCCGGCTGGACGACGGCCGGGACGTCGAGCTGGACCGCACCGTGCTGATCGGCCGGAACCCCGCCGGACACCCCGGGGAGGACACCGCGCAGCTCATCCGGGTCGCCGATCCCGGCCGTTCCATTTCCAAGACCCACCTGCACCTGCTTGCCGGAGACGGGGGGGTCTGGGTCACCGACCGCGACTCCACCAACGGCAGCTCCGTCACCACCCCGGACGGTAGCCGTACCGCCCTCGCGGCGGGCGAGCCCGCCCACGTCCGCCCCGGGTCCACCGTGCACTTCGGTGACCGCTCCTTCTACCTAGGACAGGCATGATTCCCCAGCCGGCCGCCGTTTCCTCCCCCGCCAACTCCGACAGTGCCCCCGTGCCGGGCCCGGGCAGTACCCCAGGCCTGCGGCTGAACCCCGGATTCGGCACGGACCGCGGCCTGCGCCGCGAAATGAACGAGGATTCCTATATTGCCTCCGATCCCGTCTTCGCTGTCGCGGACGGCATGGGCGGGCACGAGGCCGGTGAGATCGCCAGCGGCATCTGCGTCCGCACGCTCGCCCGGATCCCGCAGCTGGCGGGCGGCGGGCGGGACGCCACCGCCGGCGTCGTGCAGGAGCACCTGCTGATGGCCGACGAAAGCATCCGCGAGGCCACGGGTGCCCGCGCCGGGACCACACTTTCCGGCGTTGTGGTGGTGGAGCAGATGGGGGTCCCGTACTGGCTGGTCCTCAACATCGGCGACTCCCGGACCTACCGGCTCAGCCAGGGCAAACTCAAGCAGGTCAGCGTCGACCACTCCGAGGTCCAGGAACTCGTGGACGCCGGACAGATCAGCCAGGCGCAGGCCGCCGTGCACCCTCGCCGCCACGTCGTCACCCGCGCCCTGGGCACCGGCGACGAGATCGAGGCCGACTACTGGCTGCTGCCCGTCGAGGAGGGGGACAGGATCCTGGTCTGCTCCGACGGGCTCAACGGCGAACTCGACGACGAGCACATCTCCAATATCCTGCGCTCCCAGACGGACCCGCAGGCGGCCGTCGATGAACTCATCCAGGCCGCCCTGCGCAGCGGCGGCCGGGACAATGTCACCTGCATCGTCGTGGACGCCACCAATGTCAACAACGACGACGGCGCCGCCCGGACCGCGCCGCGCAGCGCCGCCGCAGCGGAGGACATGGACACCCTGCCGCGGACCGAGGCCCTGGACCTGGCCCCCACCGGGGATCCGGTTTCTGCGGGACAGGTTCCTGAAGGACAGGGCAAGGACCCACATGATGGCAAGCAGTAACCCCGCCGCGGCCGCGCGTTACGCGCCCGGCAGCTGGCTCGGTATGGTGCGCTCCGGGACCGTGGTCCTGCTGGGGCCGGACAGCGCGCCGGCCCTGGTTGACTCACTGTGGGAGCTGCTGGCCACCGGTCCCGACGCACCTGAGGTGCTCGAGGCGGTGTCCTCGGCCTCGGGCGGTTCGCTCGCCCGGCTGCCGTGGTTCGCGATCGTGGCCCACCGCGGCCCCATCCAGGTGTTCCTGCGCGGTGAGATCGACCTCACCGTGGACCTGCCGTCCGGCCCGGTGGAACTGAGTGGCCGCGAGGTCACCACCTGGACGGAACGGCGCTTCGCGCAGGCCGACGGATTCAGCCTGAATGTCCCCGGCGCCGGCACCGCAGGGACCTCCGGCGCCGTGGCGGACCTGCCGCTGGCTGACGGGGTGGTCCTGCTCCAGTGCCTCCGGGTGGACTTCGCCGGTGCAGCCATTTCGGCGGCCTTCACCGGTGCTGCCGTTCCGGCGGCCGCCCCGGCGGTCCCAGCCGCGGCAGTCCCCGCAGCGGCAGCCTTGGCGGCTGATGGGGAGCCAGTTGCGGCGGACACCGGGACAGCGGCTCAGGATGAAGCGGCCAAGGATGAAGCAGCCGTGGAGGACGAAGTCCTGGCGGCCGCCGAAGCCGACATCGCGGCGGAGCTGAGCGAGTACGGTGCCTCCGCGGAGACCGTGCTGGAGTTCCCCGGCGCGGACTTCGAGCTCGACGGCACCCTGCACGAAGAACCGGAAACGGAACCCGAACCCGAACCCGAACCGGAACCGGACGCCGAATCCGCAGCGGCCGGTCGTGAGCCGGAACCATCCGCGCAGCGGCCTGCCGCGGCACCGGAACCGGCCGAACAGGAGCCCACCGGCACCTACGACCACCTTTGGGAACAGACGGTGATGCGGAACATCGAAGACGCGGCCGTCCGCGAGGATCCCGACGCCGAACCCGCGGTCGAATCCGCCAGCCCGGACTCCGCCGGCACCGGGTCCGCCGGCGCAGAGCCTGGGCCGGCGAAGGAGGCCGCGGAACCCGAAGCCGCCCCCGCTCCCGCCCCAGCCCCAGCTCCCGCACCCGAACCGTCCGCGCCGCCGCGCCCGCCGCTGCCCACCGGGCTGATCGACTCCGTCCCCTGGCACACCGGCGGCGACCGGCAGCCGTCGTCGGCGTCCCGGGCACCAGCAATGTCGCCCCCGCCGGCGTTGGCGCCTGCGCCCGCGGCGGCTGGGCCTGCACCCGCGGCGCTGCCGCCGTCGGCTCCGCAGCCGCCTGCCCTGCAACTGCCTGCCCTGCACCTGCCGGCCCGCCCGCCGGAAGCGGATGCCGACCATGACGGCGAGACGATCATGAAGAGCGACCTCCCAGGGGCCGGCCCGCGGCCGTCCAGTGCGCAGCGCCCGTCCACAGGACCGGCTACGGACCCGGCCACCGGACCCTTGGTGCTGGCCCGCGTCTGCCCGCAGGGCCACGCCAACCCGTCCACGTACTCCCAGTGCGGCCGCTGCGGCCAGCCGCTGCCCGGCGACGGCGTCCAGGTCCGGCGGCCCCAGCTGGGCCGGATGCGCCTGTCCACCGGCGAGCTGATCGACCTCGACCAGTCACTCATCGTGGGACGCCAGCCCTCGGTGTCGCGCGTCCAGGGCGCCGTGATGCCCAAGCTGATCCAGGTGGCGAGTCCCAGCGGAGACATTTCCCGCTCTCACGTGGAGGTCCGGCTCGAAGGCTGGCACGTTATGCTCTGCGACCTCAAGGCAACCAACGGCACCGTGCTGGTCCGCGAGGGCCAGCCCCCGCGCCGGCTCGCGCAGGGCGAAATGGCCATCCTGCTCGACGGCGACATCGCAGAAGTCGGCGACGGCATCTCGCTGCGCTTTGAGGAGATCCCGTGAGCTCAAAACGGCCCGTCGCCCCGCCGCCAGTCATCCCGGGGTTCACTTACATCAGCCTGCTCGGCTCCGGCGGCTTCTCCGACGTCTACCTCTACGAGCAGGACCGGCCCCACCGCAAGGTCGCCGTCAAGGTGCTGCTCTCGGACCTGAAAACCGAAGGCGCCCGCCGCCGCTTCGAATCCGAAGCCAACCTGATGGCGCAGCTGTCCTCGCACCCGTACATCGTGACGATCTTCGAAGCCGAGATCACCGATTCCGGGCATTCCTACCTCGCCATGGAGTATTGCTCCCGGCCCAGCCTGGACGTCCGCTACCGGCGGCAGCGCTTCAGCGTGGACGAGGTCCTGGCCATCGGCATCCAGGTGGCGTCCGCCGTCGAGACCGCCCACCGGGCCGGGATCGCGCACCGGGACATCAAGCCCGCCAACATCCTGGTCACGGACTACAACCGGCCCGCACTGACGGACTTCGGCATCTCCGGCACCCTGGCCGGGGACGCGGACGAGGACGCGGGCATGTCCATCCCATGGTCCCCGCCGGAGCAGTTCACCGGCCACCATGTCGACGGCGTCCTGGTGGACGTCTGGGCGCTCGGCGCCACGCTCTATACCCTGCTGGCCGGACGGTCCCCGTTTGTGCTGCCGGGGGCGGACAATTCCCAGCGTGAGCTGATCTCACGGATCACCAACCTGCCGGTGCCGAAACTGGGCCGCGCCGACGTGCCGGAATCCCTGGAACTGGCGCTCTCGACGGCGATGGCCAAGTCCGCTTCCTCCCGCTACTCCTCAGCGCACGCCTTCGCGCTGGCCCTGCAGCGGATCCAGGCCGAACTGAATCTCTCCGTGACATCGTTCGAAGTCCTGGAGGAGCCGCGCGCCGAGGAAAACCAGCCGGACGACGGCTTCGAGGAAACCAGGGTCCGCAGCATCGCCGCGATCGACCCGGACGCCACCGGCAGCGCCCCCACCTTCCCGGCCCGGTTCCGCGGCACGGACACGGGTTCCACTCCCGACAACGCCACCACCTTCAACAACGCCACCACCTTCAACACCGAAACCGCCCAGCGCCCGGCGCTGCCCGGCTTCGGTGCGCCCGGTGCGCCCGGTGCGCCCGGCGCGGCCCGGACTTCCGCCGCCCCGACTCCCGCTACCGGAGGTCCCGCCCCCGACGACGACCTTGCGGCCACGGTCAACCGTTCCAGTGCGGCCCCTCCCGCCAGCAGCGGGGGCGAGGGTGCGGGGGAGCAGCCGGCCGGCCACGGCCGCCGCAAGCTGCTGCTCTCCATTGCCGGCGGCACCGTCCTGGTGGCCGGCGTCGCCCTCGGGATCGTGGCCGGCACCACCCGGCCCGAGCCGGCGCCGAAAGCCACCGACCAGGTCAGCAGACCGCCCGCGGACGCCCTGGACAACGGCACCGTGCCGGACGTCACCGGGCTGGCCGGGGTGGCCGGTGCGGCCGGGAAAGTCAACTTCACCTGGACCAACCCGCAGCCGAAACCCGGCGACAGCTATAAATGGCGGGTCCACACCCTCAAAGGTGACGGCGAGTACCAGTCGTCCGCCGGACCCGCCGCGGACATCGCGGCGAACCCGGCCGAACCCAGCTGCATCCAGGTCATGATCGTCCGCAGCGACGGGGCTTCCTCGCCGCTGGGCCCTGATTCCATCGCCTGCGTCCCGAACTAGCGCCACCAACGACTTTTCTGAAAGGCACGGACTATGGGGGATCTGGCAATAGATTTCTGCGGCGAGTGGCATGAACCCTCGGACGGGGACATCTTCAGCATCGGCCGCGAAGGCGACCTTGAGGTGGACGACAACCCGTATCTGCACCGGCAGTTCCTGCAGATCGCCAGCTATGACGGCATCTGGTGGCTGAGCAACGTCGGCAGCATGCTGTGCGCGACCATTGCCGATGCCTCCGGCGGGATGCAGGCCTGGCTCTCGCCCGGCGCCCGGATTCCGCTGGTGTTCAGCCTCACCAACGTCATCTTCACCGCCGGCCCCACCACGTACGAGTTTGCCGTGCATCTGCGGACCCCCGCGTTCCGGCAGGAATCCCGCGACGAGGACAGCGGCGGCGACACCACGATCGGCCCGGTGCTCTTCACCGACTCGCAGAAGTCCCTGATCGTGGCCGTCGCCGAACCCGTGCTGCGCCGGGAGGGGACCGGTTTCAGTGCCATCCCGTCCTCGGCCGACGCCGCCAAAACCCTGGGCTGGGCCCTGACGCGGTTCAACAGAAAGCTGGACAACGTGTGCGACAAGCTCGACAAGGTGGGGGTCGCCGGTCTGCGGGGAGGCGGCGGGAAGCTCGCCACCAACCGCCGCGCGCGGCTCGTGGAATACGCCGTCACCTCACACCTGGTGACCCCGGCTGACCTGTATCTGCTGCAACAGCACCCTGCTGAAAAGCACAACGCTGAAAAGCACACAACTGACGAACTGACTGGAGTCGACGTAGCGTGAGAATCCGACTGACGCTGCGCCGCGACCCGGCCGACGCCAAAGACCTCGCCGTCACCGTTGACGGCCTCGCCACCGTGGCGGACATCGCCACGCAGCTCTGGGCGGCCGATCCGGCCCGGCGCGGGACCCCGCCGCCGTCGAACCTGTCCCTGAGCATCGAGGAGGCCTTCGCCGCCGGCGGCATGAAGGGCAGCATCCTGGACCGCAAGGACAACCTGCTCGAATCCGGGCTGCGGCCCGGGTCCATTGTCTCGCTGACCCAGCTCAGTGAGCAGTTCGCGACGCCCGGGGCGAACCGGGGACCGGCGGCGGCGACGCTGCGTGTGCTGTCCGGGCCCGACGTCGGACGTGAATTCTCGCTGCCATCGGGCACCAGCTACGTCGGCCGGGACCGCGACGTCGACGTCCGGCTCACGGACCCGCTCACCTCCAAGCGGCACGCCCGCATCACCGTCGGCGAGACGGTCGAGATCGTGGACACGAACTCGGCCAACGGGCTGCTGATGGACGGGCTGCCGGTCACCCGCGCCACGCTGAACTCCTCGGACACCGTGACCCTGGGCGACACCACTGTCTCCGTGGTCTCGCTCGGCACCGGACACAGTTCCGCCCCGAGCTCGCCGTTGATCGACTTCAACCGCTCGCCGCGCGTGGTGCCCCGGTTCGAGCAGCAGAAACGGATGCTCCCGGCCGGGCCCAAACGCCAGGAGCACCACGCCTTCCCGTACATCATGCTGCTCGCGCCGCTGATGATGGGCGGCATCCTGTTCGCCGTCACGCAGAACGTGCTCTCGGTCATCTTTATGCTGATGATGCCGCTGTTCATCGTGGGCCACTATGTGGACCAGAAGCTGCAGGCCAAACGGGAGCGCAAGGAACAACACAAGCAGTTCCGCGGGTCCATGGCCGCCTTCCGGACGGACATCACCCGGCTGCAGAACGTGGAACGCTCGGTCCGGCTGCAGGAAGCACCCTCGGTCAGCGACACGGTCGACTCGATCTACAAGCTCGGCCCGCTGCTCTGGACCCACCGGCCCGAGCACACCGGCTTCCTGGGACTGCGCTTCGGCCTGGGCACGGCGCCTTCGCGGATCCAGTTCGAGGAGCCCAACAGCAACGACACCGAGGCCGAGTACATGGCCGAGATCCAGGAGTGCCTGGCGCAGTTCCGGGACATCGAAGGGGTGCCGATCGTCTCGCAGCTGCGTTCCGCCGGGTCCTTCGGACTCGCCGGGTCCCGGGGCCTCGTCGACGAGGTGGCCCGCGGCATGGTCCTGCAGTTCGTCGGCCTGCACTCGCCCGCGGAAGTCGTCCTGGCCGCCATCACCTCGGCGCAGTCCAAGGAACGCTGGGAATGGCTGCAGTGGCTCCCGCACGTCGGCTCCGGCCACAGCCCGCTCAGCGGCGACCACCTCGCCGCCGGCCCCGCGGGCGGATCGGCCCTGCTGTCCCGGCTGGAAGACCTGATTGACCAGCGGGAGGCCGCCTCCCAGGCCCCGCGCCCGGCCCCGCGGCCCGGCGTCGACCCACTCAGCACGGACCTTCCGGAACCGCTGCTGCCCGCCGTGCTGGTGGTCGTCGAGGACGACGCCCCGGTGGACCGCGGCCGGCTCACCCGGGTCCTCGAGCGGGGCCCGGACTCCGGGGTGCACGTGATGTGGGTGGCGTCCTCGGTGCAGCAGCTTCCGGCCGCCTGCCGGGACTTCATGGCCGTCGACGGCGACCACGGCACCACCACCGGCCAGGTCCGGCTCGGCCGGCACACCTTCCCGGTGAGCTGCGAAAGCCTCGACACCGGCCTCGCCGCCCAGCTGGCCCGCATGCTCACACCCGTCGTCGACGTCGGCAAGCCGCTGGAGGACGACTCCGACCTGCCGCGTGCCGTGTCCTACGCGACCCTGATCGGCAAAGACTTCCTGGACAACCCGGCGGCCGTGGCCGAGCGCTGGACCGAAAACAACTCGGTCCGGGCCTCCGCCGTGCCCAACCGCAAGGACAACGGCTCGCTCCGGGCCCTGGTCGGTTCCAAGGGCATCGAACCGCTCTACCTCGACCTGAAAAACGAGGGCCCGCACGCCCTGGTCGGCGGGACCACCGGCGCCGGCAAGTCCGAGTTCCTGCAGTCCTGGGTGATGGGCATGGCCGCGGCCTACAGCCCGGACCGGGTGAGTTTCCTCTTTGTCGACTACAAGGGCGGCGCCGCGTTCGCGGACTGCCTGCACCTGCCGCACACCGTGGGCCTGGTCACCGACCTCTCCCCGCACCTCGTCCGCCGCGCCCTGACCTCGCTGCGGGCCGAGCTGCATTACCGGGAGCGGCTGCTGAACCGGAAAAAGGCCAAGGACCTGCTGGAACTCCAGCGCGAAGCGGACCCGGACGCGCCGCCGTACCTGATCATCATCGTGGACGAATTCGCGGCCCTCGCCACCGAGGTGCCGGAGTTCGTCGACGGTGTGGTGGACGTCGCCGCCCGCGGCCGTTCCCTGGGCCTGCACCTGATCCTGGCCACCCAGCGCCCGGCCGGCGTGATCAAGGAAAGCCTGCGCGCCAACACCAACCTGCGGGTGGCGCTGCGGATGGCCGACGTGGACGACGCGCTCGACATCCTCGGCGTGCCGACTGCCGCCTACTTCGACCCCTCCATTCCCGGACGCGGCGCCGCCAAGACCGGCCCCGGCCGGATCCAGGGTTTCCAGACCGGGTACGCCGGCGGCTGGACCACCGAGAAGCCGCAGCGGCCGCAGATCGAGATCGTCGAGATGGCCTTCGGCTCCGGCCCGGCCTGGGCTGCCCCGGCGCCCGCGACCCCGGTGAAGGAGGAGGCGGCGGGCCCGAACGACATCGCCCGGATGACGGCCAACATCATCAAGGCCGCCGACGTGCTCTCCATCGACCCGCCCCGCAAGCCCTGGCTGGACGAACTCGCCACCACCTACGACTTCTCCCGGCTGCCGAACCCGCGCACGGACGAACGGCTGCTCCTCGGGGTGGCGGACGACCCGGCGCACCAGGACCAGCCCACGGTGTTCTACGAACCGGACCGGGACGGCAACATGGCCATCTACGGCACCGGCGGCTCGGGCAAGTCCGCAGCCCTGCGCGGCATCGCGATCGCGGCCGCGGTCACCCCGCGCGGCGGGCCGGTGCACGTCTACGGCATCGACTGCGGCTCCTCGGGGCTGAAGATGCTCGATGAGCTGCCGCACGTCGGCGAGATCATCAACGGCGACGACGTCGAACGCGTCGGCCGGCTGCTGCGCTGGCTCCGGGACCTCGCCGACGACCGCGCGGCCCGCTATTCAGAAATCCGCGCGTCGACCATCGTGGAGTACCGGACCCTCGCGGACCGGCCGGAGGAAAAACGGATCTTCGTGCTGGTGGACGGCATGTCCGCCTTCCGCGAGGCCTACGAATACAGCAAGCTCTCCGCGCTCTGGGACATTTTCCTGCAGCTCGCCACCGACGGCCGCCCGCTGGGCATCCACCTCGTGGTCAGCGGGGACCGGCCCAACTCCGTGCCGGCGTCGCTGCTGGCCTCGATCCAGCGCCGGCTGGTGCTGCGCCTGTCCTCCGAGGATGACTACCTGTCGATGGATGTGCCCAAGGACGTCCTGGGCCAGGTCTCGCCTCCGGGCCGCGGCCTGCTGGGCAACCTTGAGGTCCAGCTCGCGGTGCTCGGCGGCAACTCCAACCTGGCCGTGCAGGCCCGCGAGGTGCACAAACTCACCGAGGCCATGCTGCGCCAGGGTGTCGAACGCGCCCCGCAGATCGAGCGCCTGCCGGACCAGATCGACCTCGACATCCTGCCCGCCGGCAGCCCGGACCTGCCGGTGATCGGCGTCGACGACGAGACGCTCCAGCCCGCTGAAATCCTGGCCAAGGGACCGCTGCTGCTGGCAGGCCCGCCCGGCTCCGGCCGCACCGTGGCCCTGGTGACCCTGGCCTACGCGCTGCGCCGCTCCAACCCCGGCGTCGAACTGCTGTACATCGGCTCCCGCCGCTCCGCCGCGGCGTCCCTGAAGCTCTGGGACCGCTCCGTGGTGGGCGCGGACGACGTCGAGGCAGCCATCGACGAGCTGGTGGACTACTCCACCGGCACCCCGGGCAAGCTCGCGATCTTCATCGAGGGACTGACCGACTTCACCGACACAGGAGCCGAATCCGGGATCGAACGGCTCATCACCGCCTCGATCAAGGCCGAACAGTGGGTGGTGGGGGAATCCGAGACCTCCACCTGGTCCTCGGCCTGGTCCCTCGCGCAGCCGTTCAAGTCCGGCCGCCGGGGCCTGCTGCTCAACCCCGGCGACATCGAGGGCGACAGCCTGCTCAGCACCTCACTGGGCCGGATCAGCACGGACTTCATCCCCGGCCGCGGCTACATCGTGGGCCGCGGCAAGGTCCGCAAGCTCCAGGTCGCGCTGCCGCCCGAGAACCGGAACTAGGCCCGTTGCCCTGTCAGTTGTGGTTGCTTCCGGGCCCAAATGGGGACAACAACTGATAGGGCATCGGGGAGGATCTAGGGCAGGATAGGTCTGTGAGCACAGCGAACACTGCAGCAGAAGCCGAAACACACACCCCCTCCGAGGCCGTGCGCGAGGAGTACGAGGTCCTCGTCGAGGAGGTCCGCAAGCACCGCTTCGCGTACTACCAGGAGGACGCCCCGATCATTGCGGACGCCGCGTTCGACGAGCTCTACCGGCGGCTGGAAACGATCGAGGCCATGCACCCGGAACTCGTGGCCAACGATTCCCCGACCCAGGAGGTGGGCGGCGAGGTGTCCGCCGCCTTTGCCGCCGTCGAACACCTGCAGCGGATGTACAGCCTGGAGGACGTCTTCTCCCTTGAGGAGCTTCAGGCGTGGATCGCCAAAGCGGAAGCGAACATCACCAAACTCGGCAACGGGACGCCGGCCTGGCTCACCGAACTCAAGATCGACGGGCTCGCCGTCAACCTGCTTTACCGCGACGGCGTGCTGATCCGGGCCGCCACCCGCGGCGACGGCACCACGGGGGAGGACATCACCCACAACGTCCTCACCATCAAGGAAATCCCGCAGCAGCTGCGCGGCGCGGGCTTCCCGGCCGAGATGGAGGTCCGGGGCGAGGTCTTTATCCCTTCCAAGGCCTTCGCCGAATTCAACGAGACGCTGATCGAGGCCGGCAAAGCGCCTTTGGCCAACCCCCGCAACGCCGCCGCCGGCTCGCTGCGCCAGAAGGACCCGGCGGAAACCGCCAAGCGTCCGCTCCGGATGTACGTGCACGGCATCGGCGCCCGCGAAGGGCTGGACACCGCCAGCCAGTCGGACACCTACCGCCAGCTCGCCGAGTGGGGGCTGCCCACCAGCCCGTACTTCGAGGTCCTCCCCGGGCTCAAGGACGTCCTGGCCTTCATCACCCGCTACGGCGACAAGCGGCACAGCCTCACCCACGAAATCGACGGCATCGTCATCAAGGTTGACGACTTCGCCACCCAGCGCGCGCTTGGCTACACCTCCCGCGTTCCGCGCTGGGCCGTCGCCTACAAGTACCCGCCCGAGGAGGTCCACACCAAGCTGCTGGACATCGCGGTCAACGTCGGCCGCACCGGCCGCGTCACCCCGTACGGCGTGATGGAGCCCGTCAAGGTCGCCGGCTCCACTGTGGAGATGGCGACCCTGCACAACCAGGAGGTCGTCAAGGCCAAGGGCGTCATGATCGGCGACATCGTGGTGCTGCGCAAGGCCGGTGACGTCATCCCGGAGATCGTCGGGCCGGTCCTGGCCCTGCGCGGGCAGCAGGATCCGCCGGTCCGCGACTTTGTGATGCCCACCGAATGCCCGGCCTGCGGCACTCCGCTGGCGCCGGCCAAGGAGGGGGACGTGGACATCCGCTGCCCCAACTCCCGCTCCTGCCCGGCGCAGCTGCGCGAACGCGTCTTCCACCTCGCCGGCCGCGGCGCCTTCGACATCGAGGCCCTCGGCTGGGAAGCCGCCATCGCCCTGACCCAGCCGGCCGAGCCGGAAACCCCGCCGCTGACCACAGAGGCGAACCTGTTCCGGCTGACCCCCGCAGACCTCGCCGGCGTCCGGATCCGGCGCGAAAAACGGTCCAAGGGCGTGGCCACCGGAGAGTTCGAACTGGTGCCGTACTTCTTCAGCAAAGGCACCGCCAAGACCCCGTCCAAGCCCACGGCCACCACGGAGAAGCTGTTCCGCGAACTGGAGAAGGCCAAAACCCAGCCGCTCTGGCGCATCCTCGTGGCGCTGTCCATCCGGCACGTCGGGCCGCGGGCCTCCCGCGCCCTCGCGACCGCGTTCGGGAGCATGGACGCCATCCGGCAGGCTTCCGAAGAGGAACTCGCCCACGTCGACGGCGTCGGGCCCGTGATCGCGGCGGCCCTGACCGAATGGTTCACCGAGGACTGGCACCGCGAGATCGTCGACACCTGGGCGGCCGACGGCGTCCGGATGGCGGACGACCGGGACGACTCCATGCCCCGGACCCTGGAGGGACTGACCATCGTGGTGACCGGCAGCCTGGAAGGCTTCAGCCGGGACGAGGCGAAGGAAGCCATCCTGATCCGCGGCGGCAAGGCATCCGGCTCGGTCTCGAAAAAGACGGACTACGTCGTGGCCGGCGAGAACGCGGGCACCAAGCTGGACAAGGCCGAACAGCTCGGCGTGCCGGTCCTGGACGAGGACGGCTTCCGCGCGCTGCTGGCGAACGGCCCGGCGGACGGGGCCGCCGGCGGCCCGGCGGAAAGTTCCGCGGACCCCGGAGCCGCCGGGGACGACGCCGGCGACGGCGCTGTTGAGGATGCCGAGGAGGACCACCAGGAAGTGGTGACCGAATGAGCCCCGGCGCCCCCGGCGCCCCCGGCCGGACCGCCGGTTCCCTGCCGGCCGCGCTGCTGGAACTCGCGCAGCAGGCGGCAGCGGCCGGGGCCGCGGTCCTGGCCGGCCGGAACGCCGCCGGGCTGGACGTCAGCAACAAGGGCGACACCGGGGACTGGGTGACCGCTTTCGATCTCGCCGCGGAAACCGCCGTCCGGGACGTCATTACCGCGGCGAGGCCGTTCGACATCATCACCGGCGAGGAAGGCGGCACCGTCCTTCCGGCGTCGCCCAGCGGCTACCGCTGGTCCATCGACCCGCTGGACGGGACCACCAACTTCATCCGCAACATCGTCTACTACGGCACCTCCGTGGCCGTGGCGGACCCCGACGGCGTCTGGCTGGCCGGCGTCGTCAACGCCCCGGCGCTGGGCCGGCGGTACTACGCGCTCCGCGGGCAGGGCGCCTGGCTTGAGGAGGACGGCAGGCTCACGCAGCTGTCCGGACCGGTCGCGGGGCGCACCGGGCAGATCCTGGCCACCGGTTTCAGCTACGACCCGGCCGTCCGTGCCGAACAGGCAGCCGGGCTGGGCACCATCATGGACGGCTTCGCCGACGTCCGCCGGCTCGGCTCCGCCGCCCTGGACCTCTGCCTCGTGGCGGACGGCACCCACGACGCCTACGGTGAACGGGGCCTGAACGAACACGACTTCGCCGCCGGTGCCCTGATCGCCGAGGAAGCCGGCTGCTGGGTGCGCCGTCCGCGGCTGACCAGCCCGCTGGCCGGCGGCCCCTCCGACGACGAACGCCTTGCGGCCTGGACCTGCGCCGGGACGCTGGAACTCGCCGGCACGTTCCCGCTCTAGCGCAGCCCCTTGCGGCCGGTGCCGTGCTGATAGTTCAGTCACGGAAACCGGCGATCCGTGATCCGGCCTCGGCGCCCGCCCGTACCATGGACAGGTGCATCCTCAGATCCTGATCCGCCCCGCAGTTCCGGCCGACTACGACGCCATCGCGCGCATCACCCGGGACGCCTACCTGGCCGCGGGCTACTTCGAGAGCGCCGACCACCCGTACATGCGCCAGATCCAGGACGTGGCCCGCCGGCATGCGAAGGCCACCATCTGGGTGGCGGAACGCGCCGGAAGCATCGTCGGCTCCGTGACCCTCGCCGTCGCCGGGGAACCCTACGCGGACATCGCCGAGGCCGACGAGCTGGAATTCCGGATGCTTGTGGTGGACCCGGCCGTGCAGCGCAGCGGTGCCGGCAAAGCCATGGTCCACGCCATCCTGGACCATGCACGCGCGCTGCCGGGAATCAACGCCGTGGCGCTGACCACGGGCCTGACCTGGGAAAGCGCCCATGGGCTCTACCAGAAGACCGGCTTCCAGCGGGCCCCCGAGCGTGACTGGGTCGTGCCGGACACCGACATCAAGCTGCTCGTCTACCGCCAGGAGCTGTAAGCCGGGACGGCAAGAAACCCGGGGCAACAGCCGCCGTCAGGTAGGGTTTAGGGCAATTGAAACGCTCAGGCACGGCAACCTGGAGGACCCATGGCACCGCACATCCCCGGCTCAATTGACGAGAAGCTCCTCGGTTTGTACCTCTCGGACCACCTGAGCGGCGCCACCGCCGGCGTCTCCCGGATCCAGCGCATGGCCGACGCCTTCGCCGACACCCCGGTGTCCGCCGAACTGTCCCGGGTCAGCGCCGAACTCACCCGGGAACGCGAGGTGCTCCGCAACCTGATCCAGGACCTGGGCGTGCGGCGGCGCCCGCACCGCCAGGCCGCCGCCTGGCTCGCCGAGCACGCCGGCCGGCTCAAGCTGAACGGGCGCATCGTGCGCCGGTCCCCGATGACCATGGTGCTGGAGGCCGAGCTGATGCGCGCCGCAGTCCTGGGAAAGCTCGGCGGCTGGCAGACCCTGGAAGAGCTGGCACCCGAGCTCGGACTGGACAAGGCCACGTTCACCGCATTCGCGGACGACGCCCGGGCGCAGATCGAGGCTCTCAGCCGCGTCCACGAACACGCCCGCAGCAACGCCTTCCGCAAGAACCGGGACATCAGCACCTAACCACAACGCGGGGTCACCTGCGGCCCATCCCGGGGTCCCGGATGGGCCGTATCTGACCCCGCGTTGCTTTGGGGGCGGTGGCCCGGGAGACGCCCACCCGGGTGGGCGTGCAGGAGCGCACCCGCCTCCGCGCCGCCACCATGGCCCTGCTGGCCCTGAGCCATCGGCATCGGCTAACAGGACCCACGAGGTGACAGTTCGCGCCGGTGTTTACTCAAAACATCGGCACGAACTCTCACCTCGGCGTGAACACCCTTCCCGGCAGGGGGTCCGCCGGGAAGTAACAGCAGGCGAACCCACGTAGACTGGGACGGAAAATAATCCGAACTTGCAGGGGAGATCCATGGCTGCGATCAACCGCGACGACGTCGCGCATCTCGCGCGTCTCGCGCACATCGAGATGAGTGCTGAAGAGCTCGACAGGATGGCCGGCGAACTCGCCGTCATCGTCGATTCAGTGAAATCCGTCAGTGAAGCCGCCGGTGATGACGTCCCGGCCACGTCCCACCCGATCCCGCTGACGAATGTGTTCCGCGAGGACGTCGTGGGCCACTCTTTCACCGCCGAGCAGGCACTCTCCGGCGCCCCCGATGCGTACGAAGGCCGCTTCAAGGTCCCGGCAATCCTGGATGAGGGCTAAGAACATGACTGAGAACAACGAACTGATCCGCTCCTCCGCCGCAACGCTCGCCGCCCGACTGGCCGCCCGCGACGTCTCCGCCGTCGAGGTCACCCAGGCGCACCTGGACCGCATCGCCGCCGTCGACGGCAAGGTCCACGCCTTCCTGCACGTCAACACGGACGAGGCGCTCGCCGTCGCCGCCGAGGTCGACGCGATCCGCGCCGCGGGAGGCGCCCCGGCCCAGGAACTGCACGCCCTCGCCGGGGTGCCGATCGCCGTCAAGGACCTGATTGTCACCATCGGCCAGCCCACCACGGCCGGCTCGAAAATCCTCGAAGGCTGGCACAGCCCCTACGACGCCACCGTTGTCAAGCGCCTGCGCGCCGCGAAGATGCCGATCCTGGGCAAGACCAACCTGGACGAATTCGCGATGGGCTCCTCCACCGAGCACTCCGCCTTCGGCCCCACCCACAACCCCTGGGACCTGGACCGGATCCCCGGTGGCTCCGGCGGCGGTTCCGCCGCCGCCGTCGCGGCCTTCGAGGCCCCGCTGGCCCTCGGCACCGACACCGGCGGCTCGATCCGCCAGCCCGGCGCCGTCACCGGCACCGTCGGAGTGAAGCCCACCTACGGCGGTGTGTCCCGTTACGGCGCGATCGCCATGGCCTCCTCGCTGGACCAGATCGGTCCGGTCTCGCGCACCGTGCTGGACTCCGCCCTGCTGCACCAGGTCATCGGCGGGCACGATCCGCGCGACTCGACCTCGCTGCCGGATCCGCTGGAGGACCTCGTCGCCGCCGCGTCGACCGGCAACGTGCACGGCATGAAGATCGGCATCATTAAGGAACTGCACGGCGAGGGCTACCAGACCGGCGTCGAGAACCGCTTCAACGAATCGCTCGAGCTGCTCAAGGGCGCCGGCGCCGAAATCGTGGAGGTGTCCTGCCCGAACTTCAAGTACGCGCTGGGCGCCTACTACCTGATCATGCCGTCGGAGGCTTCCTCCAACCTGGCCAAGTTCGACGGCGTCCGGTACGGCCTGCGGGTCCTGCCCGAAGACGGCCCGATGACGATTGAACGCGTGATGGGTGCCACCCGCGCCGCCGGATTCGGCGACGAGGTCAAGCGCCGCATCATCCTGGGCACCTACGCCCTGAGCGCCGGCTACTATGACGCCTACTACGGCTCGGCCCAGAAGGTGCGCACGCTGATCCAGCGCGACTTCGACGCCGCGTTCGCCCAGGCCGATGTGCTGATTTCCCCGACCGCGCCGACCACGGCGTTCAAGCTCGGCGAGAAGCTCAACGACCCGCTGGCGATGTACCTCAACGACGTCGCCACTATCCCCGCCAACATGGCCGGCGTCCCCGGGCTCTCCCTGCCCGGCGGCCTGGCCGACGAGGACGGACTGCCGGTCGGCGTCCAGCTGCTGGCCCCCGCCCGCCAGGATGCCCGGCTTTACCGCGTCGGCGCGGTGCTGGAATCCCTGCTCGAGGCCCAGTGGGGCGGCCCGCTGCTGGACCAGGCTCCCTCACTGACCGCTCCCGCACTGACTGCCCCGTCGATGACGGCCGGCCCTGCCCTGAACGACGCTGCCGCTTCGAGCCACGGAGGTTCCCACTAATGCCTGACGCAACCCTCAGCTTCGAAGAGGCGATGGAAAAGTACGATCCGGTCCTGGGCTTCGAGGTCCATGTGGAGCTCAACACCAAGACGAAGATGTTCTCCTCCGCCCCGAACGTGTTCGGCGACGAGCCCAACACCAACGTCAACGAGGTGGATCTGGGCATGCCCGGCGTGCTTCCCGTGGTGAACAGGACCGCGATCGAGTCCTCGATCAAGATCGGCCTGGCACTGAACTGCAAGATCGCCGAGACCTGCCGTTTCGCCCGGAAGAACTACTTCTACCCGGACACCCCGAAGAACTTCCAGACCTCCCAGTACGACGAGCCCATCGCGTACGACGGCTACCTGGACATCGAGCTCTCCGACGGCACCATGTTCCGCGTCGAAATCGAGCGCGCGCACATGGAGGAGGACGCCGGCAAGCTGACCCACATGGGCGGCGCCACCGGCCGCATCCAGGGCGCGGACTATTCCCTCGTGGACTACAACCGCTCCGGTGTGCCGCTCGTGGAGATCGTGACCAAGCCGATCGAGGGTGCCGGCAGCCGCGCGCCCGAGCTGGCCAAGGCCTACGTCGCCGCGGTCCGCGAGATCGTCAAGAACCTCGGCGTTTCCGACGCCAAGATGGAACGCGGCAATGTCCGCTGCGACGCCAACGTCTCGCTCCGCCCGCACGGCCGCGAACGCTTCGGCATCCGCTCCGAGACGAAGAACGTCAACTCCCTGCGCGCCGTCGAGCACGCCGTGCACTACGAGATCCGGCGGCACGCCGCTGTGCTGGACTCCGGCGAACCGGTCATCCAGGAGACCCGCCACTGGCACGAGGACACCCGCTCCACGACCTCGGGCCGGCCCAAGTCCGACGCCGACGACTACCGCTACTTCCCGGAACCGGACCTGGTGCCGATTGTCGCCTCCCGCGAATGGGTCGAGGAACTCCGCGCCACGCTGCCCGAGCCCCCGGCCGAACGCCGGAAGCGGCTGCAGGCCGACTGGGGCTACGCCGACCTGGAATTCCGCGACGTCGTCAACGCCGGCGTTCTGGATGAGATCGAGGAAACCATCGCCGCCGGCGCCACCGCCACGGTGGCCCGCAAGTGGTGGATGGGCGAAATCGTCGGACGGGCCAAGATCGCCGACGTCGATCCCGGCCAGCTCGGCGTCGCACCTGCGACCATTGTGGAACTGAACACGATGGTCGAAGACGGCAAGATCAACAACAAGATGGCCACCGAGGTCCTCGACGGCGTGCTCGCCGGCGAAGGCACCCCGGCGGAGATCGTGGCCAAGCGCGGCCTCGCCGTGGTCTCCGACGACGGACCCCTGCTCGAAGCCATCGACGCGGCCCTCGCCGCGCAGCCCGGCGTCGCGGACAAGATCCGCGGCGGCAAGGTCCAGGCGATCGGCGCGATCGTCGGCGGCGTCATGAAGGCGACCCGCGGCCAGGCCGACGCCGGACGCGTCCGCGAGCTGATCCTGGAGCGCCTCGGCGTCGAAGGCTAGGCCTTAGCCATCCACTAAATCGGTCATGATGGACTGCAGTGCTTCGCAGACCATCATGACCGATGTGCGTTTAAGGTTCTCCGGGCGGGCCAGGATGTCGATCCGGCGCCGGGTGCTGATGCCCTCAAGCGGCCGCAGCACAATGCCCGGGCCCAGCACCGGACGGGCCGTGTACCGGGGCAGCAGCCCGATCACACTCCCGGTCGCCACCAGCGCCGCCACCGTGGAGTAGTCGTTGATCCGGTGGACGACGTTCAGTTCCCGGCTGGAGAGGGCCGCGACGGCGGCGAGTACATCCGCGGGGGAGTAGCCGGTGCGGCTGGTCACCCAGGGTTCCCCGACGACGTCGTCCGCCGTCACCGCCCGCTGGCCGGCCAGCCGGTGCCCGGCCGGCAGCGCGACATCCAGCGGCTCGTGCGCGAGCGGAATCACCGCCACCCGCTCCCCGGGCCAGCGCGGGCTGTGGTCCATCCGGTGCGCGAGCACCAGGTCATACCGGGCCGTCAGCGCGGGGAAATCCTGCTGGGCCACATCCTCGTCGGAGAGCAGGATCCGCGGCTGGCCCGGCCCGGCCAGCAGCCGGGCGAGCGGGGCGAACAAGGCCTGCCCCGCGCTGTGGAACCCGCTCAGCGTCACCGGTGCCACCGGGGAGCCGTGGTACGCGCCGATCGCCGTCCTCGCGTCCGCCATGGCGGACACGACGGCGGCCCCGGCGTCCGCAAGGACCTGCCCGGCCTCGGTCAGGACCAGGTTCCGGCCCTCCCTGCGGGTCAGCGGCACCTCCACGGATTTCTGCAGGGCGGCCAGCTGCTGCGAGACCGCCGAGGGCGTAACGAGCAGGGTTTCGGCGACGGCCTTGACGCTGCCGAGCGCCCCGAGTTCGCGGAGCATCTCCAGCTGGTGGATTTCCATGCCGCCCAGTCTATGCGTAAGGAAAGGCTACATCGTCGATTGAGAAAAAGCCGGTTGTGCTAACGCTTTGCAGGGGCTCTAATGGGTGGGTTGTCCCACACGAGCTGTCCTACGGCAGCGGATCTTACCCGTGCCTGACCAAGGCACAGTCAGGAAGGCCCATGAAGGCTCTGTATAAGGCCGGCGCCCACGCAGGATTCGACCTCGTGGACCGTCCCGAACCGGAAACCGGGCCCGGCGATGTCCTGATCCGCGTCATGACCACCGGCATCTGCGGCACCGACCTGCACATCCAGTCGTGGGACGCGTGGGCGCAGGGCATCATCAACGCCCCCCTGATCGCCGGCCATGAGTTCTACGGCGAGGTCGTCGCCACCGGCGGGGACGTCCTGGACGTCAAGGTCGGCGACCGCGTATCCGGCGAGGGCCACATCGTCTGCGGCATCTGCCGCAACTGCCGCGCCGGCCGCAAGCAGATGTGCATCAACACCGTCAGCGTCGGCGTCCAGCGCGACGGCGCGTTCGCCGAGTACGTCGTAATCCCCGAGACCAACGTGTGGGTCCACCAGGACCCCTCCGTGACGCCGGAACTCGGCGCCATCTTCGACCCCTTCGGCAACGCCGTCCACACCGCTCTCAGCTTCCCCCTCGTCGGCGAGGACGTGCTGATCACTGGCGCCGGACCCATCGGACTGATGGCGATCGCCGTCGCCCGCCACGCCGGCGCCCGCAAGATCGCCATCACCGACGTGTCCGCCCCGCGGCTGGAACTGGCCCGGGCCCTCGGCGTCGACCTCGCGATCGACGTCTCGAAGAGGCGTGTCAAGGACGCCCAGTGCGAGCTGGGCATGCGCGAGGGATTCGACATCGGGATGGAAATGTCGGGACACCGCACGGCGCTGCCTGAGATGATCGAGAACATGAACCACGGCGGCCGGATCGCGATGCTGGGACTGCCCAGCCAGTCGATCGACATCGACTGGGGCAAAGTGGTCACGCATATGCTGACCATGAAGGGCATCTACGGCCGCGAAATGTTCGAGACCTGGTACGCGATGAGCGCCATGCTCTCCTCCAGCCCGGTCCTGCACGCGAACATCTCCGCCGTCGTGACGGACACCCTTCCCGCCACCGACTGGGAAAAGGGCTTTGAGATCGCCCGCGCCGGCGTGGGCGGCAAAGTGGTCCTCGACTGGACCTGCTTCTAACCCGCCCCGCAGCGGCCCACCGACCCCACCAGCTCAGGAGCACAACGACATGTATTCAGCCATCAAGGACCAGCTGCAGCACGAGCTGGACGAGATCCGCAGCGCCGGCCTGTTCAAGACCGAGCGGCACATTGACTCGCCGCAGGCCAGCCACATCAAAGCCGGGCAGATCGGCGGGGCAAGCGCGGAGGTGCTGAACTTCTGCGCCAACAACTACCTGGGCCTCGCCGACCACCCGGAGATCATCGCCGCCGCCAAGGCCGCGATGGACGACCGCGGCTTCGGCATGGCCAGCGTGCGGTTCATCTGCGGCACCCAGGACCTGCACCTGGCCCTTGAGGAACGCGTCTCCACGTTCCTCGGCACCGAAGACACCATCCTGTTCTCCAGCTGCTTCGACGCCAACGGCGGCGTGTTCGAATCGCTCTTCGGCCCGGAAGACGCCGTCATCTCCGACGCGCTGAACCACGCCTCGATCATCGACGGCATCCGGCTCTGCAAGGCCCAGCGCTTCCGCTACGCCAACCAGGACATGGCGGACCTCGAATCCCGGCTGATCGAGGCCACCACGCAGGAGAACCCGGCCCGCCGCAAGATCATCGTCACGGACGGTGTCTTCTCGATGGACGGCTTCCTCGCCCCGCTCGAGGCGATCTGCGACCTCGCGGAAAAATACGACGCCATGGTCATGGTGGACGACTCCCACGCCGTGGGCTTCATGGGCGCCAGCGGCGCGGGCACCCCGGAGCACGCCGGCGTCCCGGACCGCGTGGACATCTACACCGGCACCTTCGGCAAGGCCCTGGGCGGCGCCTCCGGCGGCTACGTCTCCGGCCGCCGCGAAGTCGTCGCGATGCTCCGCCAGAAGGCCCGCCCGTACCTGTTCTCCAACTCGCTGGCCCCGGCCATCGTCGCCGCGACGCTCAAGGCCCTGGACCTCGTGGAGAGCTCCGGGGACCTGCGCAGCAAGCTCTTCGCCAACGCCGCGCTGTTCCGGAGCCGGATGTCCGGGGAGGGCTTCGAGCTGCTCCCGGGCGAGCACGCCATCGTCCCGGTCATGTTCGGCGATGCCGTGATGGCCGCCAAGGTGGCGGACGCCATGCTGCACCACGGCGTCTTCGTCACGGCGTTCAGCTACCCGGTGGTGCCCAAGGGCGCGGCCCGGATCCGCGTCCAGCTCTCCGCCGCGCACAGCGCCGCGGACGTGGAGGCGTGCGTGCAGGCCTTCGTGCGCAGCCGCGACGCCGTCGCTGCCGCCGTCGCCGCCGGTTAGGCGGGGCGTCACCGGCACAGCAGAACCGAGGTTGCGGGGCCACAAACGGCGCCGCAACCGTTTCTGTCTGCAAGGATGGACCCATGTCAGCTAATTACGATGTCGTGATTGTCGGCGGCGGTATCGCCGGCCTGTCCCTTGCCTCCGCCCTCGCCGGCAAATGCAGCGTGGCGCTGGTCGAAGCTGAGCACTCGCTGGGGTACCACACCTCCGCCCGCTCGGCCCGGCAGCTGGTCCCCAGCTACGGGCCGCCCGTGGTCCAGGAACTGACCCTCCGCACGCTGGAGCTCATCGGCACCCGCGAGGGGACGCGGCCCGAACCCGTGCTCTCGCCGCGCCGGTTCATGCTGATCGGCGACGAGGACGCCGTCCAGGAGCAGGCCAGCGGCTTCATGCACCGGATCAGCCATGCCGACGCCCTGAAAATCTGCCCCGCGCTTAAACCGGAGTCCTTCACGGCCGCCGGACTGGACTCCGGATCCTTCGCCTGCAACGCGTCCCTGCTGCTGGAAGACCACCGGGAGTGGGCGGTTGAGGGCGGCGTGGACATCATCACCGGCGCTAAGGTCCACTCGGCCCAGCGGCTCGGCTCCGGCTGGCAACTCGGTGCCGGCCAGGAAGGCATTGAAGCCGCCGTCGTGGTCAACGCCGCCGGCGCCTGGGCGGACGAGCTCGCCGTGCTCAGCGGCGTCGAGAAGCTCGGACTCCAGCCCTACCGCCGCACCGCGGCGATTGTCGACGTCGACCACCCCCTCCCGCAGGGCTGCCCGATGGTGGCGTCGGCCGGCAGCTTCTACTTCCGGCCGGACGGACGGCGGCAGGTGCTGATCTCACCGTCCGAAACCGTGCCGAGCGGCCCCGAGGATGCCCAGCCCTATCCGGGCGACATCGAGGCGCTGGTCGCCCGGCTCAACACCCTCACCACGATGGGGATCGGCAGCATCCGCCGGGCCTGGACCGGGCTGCGGACCGAGGCCGCCGACGGCATCCCCGTGGTGGGCTTCGACGCCGAAGCCCCAGGTTTCTTCTGGCTCGCCGGCCAGGGCGGCTACGGCTTCCAGACCTCCTCCGGCATCGCTGAGCTGGCCGCGGGGCTGATCCTCGCAGGCCAGGGCGCCGCGGAGCCGCACCCGGCCGACAGTCCGGCATCCCGGACAGTCGCCGCTCTGGCGGCGACCCGGATGTCCATCCGGCGCTGAACAATGGACCCATGAGCACCCTGATCACCAACATCGCCGAGCTGATGACCCAGGACCCGGACCACCGGGTCCTGAAGAACGCGGCCGTGGTGATCGAGGGCGAACGGATCGCCTGGCTGGGGCAGGCGGCCGACGCGCCGGCCGCCGACCGGTCCGTCGATGCCGGCGGCCGTGCCCTGCTGCCGGGCTGGGTCGATTCGCACACCCACCTGATCTTCGCCGGGGACCGGACCGCCGAGTTCGAGGCCCGGATGGCGGGGGAGAGCTACAGCGCCGGCGGGATCGCCGTGACCACCGCCGCCACCCGGGGCACGGGCGACTTCGACCTCACCCGGCTGGCGATGGGCCGGGTGGCCGAGGCCGTCTCGCAGGGCACCACCTACCTGGAAACGAAGACCGGCTACGGCCTGGACATTGACAACGAGGCCCGCAGCGCCCGGATCGCCTCCACCGTGGTCGATGAGGTCACCTACCTCGGCGCGCACCTGGTGCCTGCGGGGATGGACGCCGGGGAGTACACGGACCTGGTCTGCGGGCCCATGCTCGCCGCCGTCCGGCCGTACGTGCGCTGGGCCGATGTCTTCTGCGAGCGGGGCGCCTTCACCGAAGACCAGTCCCGGCGCGTGCTCCAGGCCTGCCGGGACGCCGGGCTGGGCCTGCGCGTGCACGGCAACCAGCTCGGCGAGGGCCCCGGGGTGCGGCTCGCGGTGGAATTCGGTGCGGCCAGCGTGGACCACGTGAACCACCTGTCCGGCGCCGACGTCGACGCCCTCGCGGCCAGCTGGTCCGGCTGGGACGGGCCGGACAGCGACACAGGAACTGGTCGCGGCACGGTGGCGACGTGCCTGCCGGCCTGCGATCTGTCCACCCGCCAGCCGCTGGCGCCGGGCCGGGAACTGCTCGACGCCGGCGTGCAGCTCGCACTCGCCTCCAACTGCAACCCGGGCACCTCCTATACGAGCTCGATGGCGTTCTGCGTCGCCACCGCCGTGCTCCAGATGCGCCTCAGCGTCCACGAGGCGGTGCGCGCCGCGACATACGGCGGCGCGCTGGCGCTCGGGCGGGAGTCCGGGAACGACGCCGACGGCGAACGCGCCGTCGGCTCGATCGCCGTCGGCCACCGCGCGGACCTGCACCTGCTGAACGCGCCGTCCGCCACCCACCTGGCGTACCGGCCCGGCATGCCGCTGACCCACGCTGTCTGGCGCGCGGGGGCCCGCGCCCGCTGACCGTGCATCCATCCTGAAACGTGCGAGATCATGCTCTCGGCCCACCCCAGGAGGCAACCGTGGCCAGGCTGTTGGAGGAACTGGGCATCGCCCTCGATCAGCTGCGCGCCCAGCGCCAGTGGCCGGCCGGCCTGGCCCGGCGGCGGCGTTGTCCTGGCGGAGCTGCCACCGGTCACCAAACAGCAGCTCATGGCCAGCTTCGACGACTGGGTCGCCGACCCCGCGGTCACCAGGGCCGGGGTCGGGGCGTTCATCGCCGATCCGGCCCTGGTCGGAACGCCGTTCCTGGGCCGGTATTTCGTCTGCACAACGTCGGGCACCACCGGGCACCCCGGGATCTTCGTGCACGATCCCCGGTCCGTGGCCGTCTCCCAGTCCTTCGTCCTGCGTATCGACCTGGCCTGGCTGTCTCCCGCCGGGCTGCTGGCCATGGCCCGCCACGGACTGCGCTGGGCGGGTGCAGCAGCCGCTGGCACGGCTCGTGGCAGCCCTGAACGACTACGACCCCTCGGCCGTGACCGGCTACCCGAGTGCCCTCGCGCTGCTCGCCGGGGAACAGATGGCCGGCCGGCTCCACCTGAGACCGGTGGTGGTGGAGCTGGCCGGCGAGTCCTGCGGGCCGGACGTCCGGGCCCGCATCGCGGAGGCGTTCATGCCTACGCGGCCTCCGAGTTCACCCCGCTGGCGTTCGACTGCGGCCGCGGCTGGCTGCACGTAAACAGCGACTGGGCCATCCTGGAACCGGTCGGGGCCGACTACGCCCCCACGCCGCCGGGGGAGTACTCCCACACCGTGCGGCTCACCAACCTCGCCAACCGCGTGCAGCCCATCATCTGCTACGACCTCGGCGACTCGGTGCTGGCGAAGGCCGGCCCGTGCGGGTGCGGCAGCCCGCTGCCGGCCATCCGGGTCGCGGGCCGCCGCGACGACGTCCTGCGGCTGCCGGCCGCCGACGGAACCACGGTCCGGGTCCTTCCGCTCGCCATCGGATCCGTGCTCAACGAAACGCCCGGACTGCACCGCAGCCAGCTCCTCCAGACGGGTCCGGCGACCCTCCGGCTCCGGCTCGAACCCGAACCCGGCGCCGACGCCGCGGCGGTGTGGCACGCGGCGTCGGGGAAGCTGCGGGAGTACCTCGCCGGGCTGGAACTGGGGAACGTCGACGTCGTCCGTGCGGAAGAGCCGCCGGAACAGAGCGGGTCGAGCGGGAAGTTCCGGCAGGTGATCGCCCGGGTTCCGGAATGACCCGCGGCTGTTAGAAGATCATCGGCGGGGCGTCCAGTACCGTCTCATCGACGCGCCGGTCCTCCCACTGGCTGAACGGCTTGTCCAGCTCGTACTTGCCGTCCCCGCTGCGGTACAGGGTGCGGACCTCGGCGTTGTCCGGATTGTTGAGGGATTCGAAGTACTCCACGGACCAGTGGAACCAGCGCATGCAGAACAGCCGCATGGTGAGCCCGTGGGTGACAAACAGTGCGTTGGGGGCGTAACTGGGTCGGGACCAGTGCCGGTACAGGGTCTCCATGAACGAGGAGATCCGGTCATAGACATCCGAGCCGGACTCGCCTTCCCGGAAGCGGTAGAAGAAGTGGCCGTAGGCGTTCCGGAGTTCCTTCTGGTCCTCGATCTCACCGGCGATCTGGAAGTTGGCCCAGTCCTGCTCCCGCAGCCGCGGCTCCTCGATCACCCGCTCCACCAGCGGACCGAGGTTGAGCGCCTCGAGGGTCTGGTAGGCCCGCAGGTAAGGGGAGACGTACACGCACACCGGACGGCCGTCCAGCAGCCGCCGGACCTGCTCGCCGGCCGCCCGGGCCTGCTCCACGCCGAGGACGGTCAGCGGAATCCGGTAATCGGGCACCCGGTTGTAGATCGAGGTGTCGGCGTTGGCCGCGGACTGGCCGTGCCGGATCATGATGATTTTCCCGGGCGCACTCATAAACCCCAAGCATAGGCGTGAACGCCGGGCGGGCAGCGCAAGCCAAGACCGGGCAAGATAGGAACATGCTCGTTCCCGCCCGCCGCCGTTTGCGGTTAGAAGTCTGGATTGTCCTGGGCCTGTCCCTGGGGCAGTCCGCCGTGTACTCGGTCGTTCAGCTGCTGGACAAGCTGACCCGGGCGCCGCTGGCGGAGGGCAGCTCCACCCTGAACCGGTCGCAAAGCAGCCGCGAATACTTCGATCTCACCTACCAGCTGCTGGACATCCTCTTCGCCCTGGTGCCGGTGGTCCTGGCACTCTATTTCCTCACGGACCACCGCACGTCTGGCCCGTCCGGAGGCGGCAGCCGCGGCGTCACGGCGTTCCAGAAGCTGGGCCTCAATTTCGCCCGCCCCGGCAGGGACCTGCTGCAGGGGTTCGGCCTGGCGGCGCTGATCGGCATCCCGTCCCTGGGACTGTACGCCGCGGGCCGGGCGCTGGGCATCACGACGGCGATCATCCCCAGCGCGCTGGATTCCTACTGGTGGACCGTGCCGGTGCTGGTCCTCTCCGCGATCCGCCACGGGATCGTGGAGGAAGTGATCGTGGTGGGTTACCTGCTGGACCGGCTCCCCAAGCTCGGCTGGAGCCTGCCGCTGGCCATCTTCGCCAGTTCCATGCTGCGCGGCAGCTACCACCTCTACCAGGGCTTCGGGCCGTTCATCGGCAACGCCATCATGGGCGTCATCTTCGCGTACGCCTATACCAAAACCCGCCGGCTGATGCCGCTCGTGATCGCCCACGCCGTGCTGGACATCGTGGCGTTCGTCGGCTTCAGCCTCTTCGGCCGGTCCATCGGCCTCGGCTGAGTCTGCATAAAGCAACGCGACAAAACAACGCGACAAAACAACGCGACAAAACAACGCGACAAAACAACGCGACAAAACAACGCGGGGTCACATCGCGCCCATCCGGGGCCTCCGGACGGGCGCGATGTGACCCCGCGTTGCCCTGCAGTGCGGGACGCCGGGCGGGGCCGCGCACCTCCGGGCCGGGCCGGGCCGTGCACCTCCGGGCGGGGGCGGGGCTGGGGCTGGGGCTTTAAAAAGTATCGGCCGCCATCGGTGGGTGACGTCATTGGCACCCGCTGATGGCGGCCGAAGTGTGGGGCGGTGAAGCGTCAGATCGTAACGGCTCCGGAAGCCGTCTCGAACGTGACGGACAGGATGCCGGGCGTCCCGCGGGGGGCGAGCCAGTTCACGGCCACGTCTTCCAGCGGCTTCTCGACCGGGACGCCGAGCCATTCGGTGACACGCTGCGCCGAACCGGCAATCGTCAGGGCGGACATCTTGACGTTGCTCTCGTAGGCCTTCGACGGGTGGAGGTCCGGATCGCCTTCCCACTTGAGCATGTAGGGGACCTGGGGATCGGAGATGAGTCCGAGGATGCCGATCTGCTTCCAGACCAGCTCACGGCCGTCCGGGAACTTGCGGTTGCCGTTGACGGCGGCGCGGCCGAGCCGCTCCTCGAACGGGGCAAGGTCGTCAACTTCAACGCACCAGCCCATCCAGCCGCCGCCTGCTTCGGAGCGGGCGCGGACGGCCTGGCCGAAGGGGGCCTTGTCGGACGCGGGGTGGTTCAGGACCTCCACGATCTCGACATATTTGTGTCCCGCGAGCGGGATGATCATGTTGCGGGTCCCGAATCTGGGGTGTACTCCGCCCTTCACGGCTTCGACGCCGAGGGCAGACGCAATTCGTTCGGTGGTGGCAGCTAGGCCATCTTGTTCACAGGCGTAAGAGACGTGATCCATGCGCATGCCCTCATCTTGGCACTTTGTGATGCGGCTCTCAGCTTAGGATCTCCTAACCGTGGTGGGATGTCATTTTCGGGGATCCCCGCCGGCACTGATCCGCGTCACCTCGGCGGACGGCAGGGCTTTCCTGTCCCACCGGACGTGAAACTTCATGTTCGTGTCACAAAGGCATCCACAACCGGAACCGGTTCCTAGACTGGTTGCAGGTCATGAGTGCCAGCACACAGCCCCGGCTTGCTGGTCGGCAACCCTCGTCACGCGGTGGGGTGCCCCGGGTGAAGACCTGGCCGACCGGCATCCGCCGGACGGCAAGCGCGGCACCAGTGCAGTCCCGGGCCAACGAGTTCGCGGGATGCCTGGGCCCAGCCCCTTGAGGAGTGTCCCAATGTCCAGTGCCTGGTCCTTTGAAACCCGCCAGATCCACGCCGGCCAGGAGCCGGACAGCGTCACCGGCGCCCGCTCACTGCCGATCTACCAGACGACGTCGTTCGTCTTCCCCAGCGCCGAAAGCGCCGCCAACCGCTTCGCCCTTGCCGAACTGGCTCCCATCTACACCCGGATCGGCAACCCCACCCAGGACGCCGTGGAACAGCGGGTGGCCAGCCTGGAGGGCGGACTCGCGGCCCTGCTGCTGAGCTCCGGCATGGCTGCGGAGACCCTGGCGATCATGAACGTCGCCGAGGCCGGCGACCATGTGGTGGCCAGCCCCAGCCTTTACGGCGGCACGTACAACCTGCTGGCGCACACGCTGAAGAAGTTCGGCATCTCCGTCACCTTCGTCGAGGATCCGGACAACCTGGCCCAGTGGCGTGACGCCGTGCAGCCCAACACCAAGCTGTTCTTCGGCGAAGTGGTCTCCAACCCCCGCCAGGATGTGCTGGACATCGAGGGCATCTCGGAGGTGGCGCACGAGGCCGGTGTCCCGCTGATCGTGGACAACACGCTCTCCACCCCGTACCTGATCCGGCCGATCGAGTGGGGTGCGGACATTGTGGTGCATTCCGCCACCAAGTACCTTGGCGGCCACGGCACCGCGATCGCGGGCGTGATCGTGGATTCCGGCAACTTCGACTTCGGCAGGGACCCGGAGCGTTTCCCCGGCTTCAACACCCCGGACCCCACCTACAACGGCCTGGTCTACGCCCGGGACCTCGGTGCGGACGGTGCCCTCGGTGCCAATCTCTCCTTCATCCTCAAGGCGCGCGTCCAGTTGCTGCGCGACCTCGGCTCCGCGGTGTCCCCGTTCAACGCCTTCCTCATCTCCCAGGGCATCGAGACCCTGAGCCTGCGGATGGAGCGGCACGTCGCCAACGCCATCAAAGTGGCCGAATGGCTCGAGGCCAGGGACGACGTCGAATCGGTCGCCTACGCGGGGCTGCCGTCCAGCCCCTGGTACGAGCGCGGCCGCAAGTACGGCCCGAAGGGGACCGGTGCCGTCGTTTCCTTCAACCTTGCCGGGGGAGCCGAGGCGGGCAAACGCTTCGTCGACGCCCTCGAACTGCACTCGCACGTGGCCAACATCGGCGACGTGCGCTCCCTCGTCATCCACCCGGCGTCGACCACCCACAGCCAGCTCTCCCCGGAACAGCAGACCGCGGCCGGCGTGAATCCCGGCCTGGTCCGGCTCTCCGTGGGCCTGGAGCACATCGACGACATCCTGGCCGACCTCGACGCCGGATTCCGGGCGGCCAAAACCGCCTGAGCACCGCCCGGCGTCCCGGCCCCGGGGCGCCCGGGCCCCGGGGCCCGGGGTTAACTGCGGCAAGACCGGGGTGAGTCTTAAGTTCGTCACAATCTTCGCCACCGGGCCGCCGCATTTCGTACACTCAGTGGAGGTCATGAGTGCCAGTGACAGCCCCGGCTTGCTGGCCGGCAACCCTCCTTTTGCGGCGGGGTGCCCCGGGTGAAGACCTGGCCTGCCGGTCATCTGACGGCGGGCAAGCGCGAAGTTAGGTCCTCACATGAGCATTGCCGTCACCCGCCAGGGTGTGCCTGTAAGCACGACCGCCCACCCCCATGCCCCGGTCCCGGACGGAACGGTCCGGCACCTCCGGATCGGCGACCTCAAGCTCGAATCCGGGGCCCTGCTGCCGGACGCTACCCTCGGCTACGAGACGTGGGGGACCCTCAACCCGGACCGCTCCAATGCGGTGCTGATCGAGCATGCGCTGACGGGTGACACCCACGTCACGCAGGGCGCCAGCGAGGAGCCGGGCTGGTGGGAGCAGCTCGCGGGCCCCGGAGCCCCGGTGGACACGGACAAGTACTTCGTCGTCTCGATCAACATCCTCGGCGGCTGCTACGGCTCGACGGGGCCGTCGTCGGCGGCGCCCGACGGAAAACCCTGGGGCTCACGGTTCCCGCTCGTGACGCTGCGGGACACCACGGAGGCCGAGGCCAGGCTGGCGGATGCCCTGGGCATCCGGAGCTGGTACGCCGTGCTCGGCGGTTCCCTGGGCGGGGCGCGCGCCCTGGAATGGGCCGTCAGCTACCCGGAGCGGGTCCGGCGCTGCGGCGTGATTTCGGTCGGCGCCAGCAGCACCGCCGAGCAGATCGCCTTCGCCCAGGCGCAGACCCTCGCCATCCGGCAGGACCCCAACTTCAAGGGCGGGAACTACTACGGAGGTCCGGAGCCGGAAGCGGGCCTGGCCCTGGCCCGGCGGATCGCGCACATCACCTACCGCTCGGCCGCGGAGCTGGACGGACGCTTCGGCCGGAACGCCCAGGACGCCGAGGCCCCGCTGGAAGCCGGATCCCTCGCCGGGCGCGGCCGCTACCAGGTGGAGAGCTACCTCGACCACCAGGGCAACAAACTGGTCCGCCGCTTCGACGCGAACAGCTACATCGCCATCACCGAAGCGCTCATGAGCCATGACATCAGCCGGGGCCGCGGTGCCCTCGCCGAGGCCCTGGCTCCCGCCACGGCGGAGTTCCTGCTGGCGGCCGTGGACTCGGACCGGCTGTACTTCCCGGCCCAGTCGCATGCCCTCGCCGCTGCCCTGCCCGGCGAAGTTGCCGTGCACACCATCGAGGCACCGATCGGGCACGACGGTTTCCTGACCGAGATCGGCCAGCTGAACAGCCAGCTCCGGCGGTACTTCTTCAGCTAGACCTTCGGCTCGACTTCTGCCGGACCGGCAGCCACCCTGGACCACAGTGGATTGGAACGCACATCCGGACTGGGAGTTTGACCCAGCCTCCGCCGGATCCTGCGCCACATCCCGCGCGAATCTGTGGACGGAAGCACCGGAGAATCAGGCCAGCTGTGCATTTTTGCAGATGCGCTCTGCACTAATGGCCGTTGAGGCCACGGTCGCGAGCGTCCATACTCGTGGGGAATGATGCCCCGTGTCACAAATCACAGGCGTCCACAGCCCAGAGGTCCATAGGGTGTCGACGGAGACACCGAAGGAGTCGAAATGAGTACACAAAACGCCGCCGCCAGGCGCCCGGAAGAGGAAGACGTCAAGACGTCCGGACTCAAGAAGGTAGTAACGGCCTCCATGGCCGGCACCGTCGTCGAATGGTATGAGTTCTTCCTCTACGCCTCGGCCGCCACCCTCGTGTTCGGCAAGACGTTCTTCCCCAACTCCGGCACGGAACTGGACGGCATTATTGCCGCCTTCCTTACCTACGCCGTTGGTTTCGTCGCCCGTCCGATCGGCGGCATCGTCTTTGGCCACTTCGGCGACAAGTTCGGCCGCAAGCAGCTGCTCCAGCTCAGCATCGTCCTGGTCGGTGTCTCCACCTTCCTGATGGGCTGCCTCCCGACCTTCCAGCAGATCGGCTACTGGGCCCCGGCCCTCCTCGTCTTCCTGCGCTTCGCCCAGGGCTTCGCCGTCGGCGGTGAATGGGGCGGAGCCGTCCTCCTCGTCGCCGAGCACAGCCCGAGCAAGTCCCGCGGATTCTGGTCCGCATGGCCGCAGTCCGCCGTTCCGCTGGGCAACCTCCTCGCCACCGGCGTGCTGTTCACCCTGTCCGCCACACTCTCCCCCGCCGACTTCCTCAGCTGGGGCTGGCGCGTTGCCTTCTGGCTCTCCGCCGTCATCGTCCTGGTCGGCTACTACATCCGCACCAAGGTTACCGACGCACCGATCTTCCTCGAGGCACAAAAAGAAGTCACCGTCGAGAAGAAGGGCTACGGCGTCGGCGAAGTGTTCCGCCGCTACCCCCGCGGCGTCTTCACCGCGATGGGCCTGCGCTTCGCGGAGAACATCCTCTACTACCTCGTGGTCACGTTCTCCATCACCTACCTCAAGGTCATCGTCCAGACGGACACCTCCCGCATCCTGCTGCTGCTGCTTGTGGCGCACTTCATCCACTTCGCTGTGATCCCGATGGTCGGCCGCATGTCCGACCACTTCGGCCGCAAACCGGTCTACATGACCGGCGCCATCCTGGGCGGCACCTGGGGCTTCTTCGCCTTCCCGATGATGGACACCAAGAACGACCTCATCATCCTCGCGGCGATCACCATCGGCCTGCTGTTCCACTCGCTCATGTACGCCGGCCAGCCGGCCATCATGGCCGAGATGTTCCCGACCCGGATGCGCTACTCCGGCGTCTCGCTGGGCTACCAGGTCACCTCGATCGTGGCAGGTTCGATGGCCCCGATCATCGCCGTCGCCCTGCTGAGCCAGTTCAAGTCCTCCACCCCGGTCGCCATCTACCTGCTCGGCGCCTGCATGGTAACGATGGTGGCGGTGTTCTTCCTCAAGGAGACCCGCGGCATCTCACTGCACGACGTCGATGCCGCCGATGCCCAGGGCACCGCGGACCTCTTGGCCGCAGGCAAGAAGTAACCGGCAAGAAGTAACAGCCAAGAAGTAACCGCCAGGCAAGCAACCGCCACGAAGTTACGGCGAACAACACCAAACAGCCCGGTCCCCGCAGTGCGGGGCCGGGCTGTTTGGTGGTTCTGCCCGGACGGCCGGGACGGTCAGCCAGCCAGGACTTCCTGGCGGTCGGAGATCTCGGTCCGGACCGCTTCGAGGACGGCCTGCACGGGGGCCGAGCGCAGCGATTCCGCGCGTGCCACCGCCCAGATCGGAAGCTGCCGCTGGAAATCGTCCGGCAGGACGGGCAGGAAACTTGGGTCGCCGACCGCCAGGAAGTTGGGCAGCAGGCCGATCCCGGCGCCCCGCCGGACGGCCTGCAGCTGGGCAAAGATGCTGGTCGCCTGGAAGCTGGAGCGCGGCATGGGAAGCTGCGTGGAGCGGTGGCCCAGTTCGGCGACCTGCAGCGCCGACTCCACGTAGGAGACAAAGCCGTGCTGCCGGACGTCGTCGAGCGTCTCCGGCAGTCCGTGTTCGCGGGCGTACTGCGGACTGGCGTACAGCCGGAGGAAGTAGTTGGACAGGAAGATGGCCTGCGCGTTGCTGGCGTCCAGATTGCCCACCACCACTTCAAGATCCACCCCGGAGCGGTTCTGGCTGACCTTGCGGGTGGCGCTGAGCAATTCGACGTTGAGCTGAGGGTGGCCCTGCTGCAGCCGGACAAGCGCCGGTGCGACGAATTCGGCGCCGAAGCCGTCGGGGGTACTGATCCGGACCAGTCCGGAGAGTACGTCCTCGGACTGCGCGATCCGGTTCGTGAGCGCACCGAGGGTGCCCTCGATCGCCTCGGCGGCCGCCACGGCCTCCTGGCCAAGGTCCGTCAGCTCCCAGCCGTGCGGGCTCCGCTCCAGGGTGCGCCCGCCCAGCTGTTTGTCCAGGGCCAGGATCCGGCGGGAGATGGTGGTGTGCGTGGTGCCCAGGGTCTCCGCCACCGCATTGAACCTGCCCAGCCGTGCCACGGTCAGCAGGATCAGCAGGTCGTCCGGGCTCGGAAGCCGCCGCAAGTCCACTGGAACCCCCCTGGAGAAGCATGTGCATTCATGCACATGCCATCTGTAGTTTTTTGCCTTGATTGCACTGTAGCAGGGTGTGATGCTTGACACGGAACATCCGGCGATTGCCGGATCACGCGCACCACCCACAGCACTAAGAGCAGCACGACGAACAGCAAAGGAGCTTATGCCATGGCAGTAATCGCTTGGATCGGACTGGGGAACATGGGCGGGTCCATGTCGGTGAACCTCGTCAAGGCCGGCCACGATGTCCGCGGGTTCGACCTTAATGCCCAGGCCGTTGCCGCCGCCGTCGCCGGCGGCGTCAAGCCCGCCGGAAGCATCGCCGAAGCGGTCGACGGCGCCGACGTCGTCTTCTCGATGCTGCCCAAGGGCGAGCACGCCCGCGCCGTCTACCTCGGCGAGGACGGCGTCCTGGCCCACGCGGACACACGCACGCTGCTGGTGGATTCCTCCACGATCGACATAGCCTCGGCCCAGGCCCTGCACGACGCCGCTGCTGCCGCCGGCTTCCGGTTCGTCGATGCCCCGGTCTCCGGCGGGATGAGCGGCGCGAAGGCCGCCACCCTGACCTTTATGATCGGCGGCGAGGAAGGTGCCGTGGCCGAGGCCACGGACTACATCAAGCCGATGGCGGCGAACATCATTCCCACCGGCGGCGCCACCACCGGCCAGGCCGCGAAGATCTGCAACAACCTCATGCTCTTCATCAACCTGGCCTCGACCGCGGAAGGTGCCGTGCTGGCGGACCGGCTCGGACTGGACAAGCAGGTCTTCTGGGACATCGCCTCCGTGTCCTCCGGCGACAGTTGGGCCCTGCGCACCTGGTACCCGGTCGCCGGCGTGGTCCCCACGGCGGCCTCCAACAACGACTTCGCCCCGACCTTCACCACCGAGCTGGCGAACAAGGACATCGGACTTGCCATCAGCGCGGCGCGGGACACCGGCACCCCTCTGGAACTCGGCGAGCACGTCCAGCAGCTCTTCCAGCGCCTCATCGATTCCGGCAATGCCGGCATGGACTGCTCCGCGATCGTCAAGCTGGTCGACGGCACCCTGGACACCGGCAAGTAGCCACTGCCCTGCAGCCAGCTGCTGACCCAAAAACCCCCACGAAAGGGACCCACCCCATGGAACGCATTCCGCACTTCATCAACGGCGCCCTGGTTTCCGACGCCGAGCGCTACGGCCCCGTTTTCAACCCGGCCACCGGCGAACAGGAGAAGGAGGTCGCCCTGGCCTCCGCCGCCCGTGTCGAGGAGGCCATCGAGGCCGCCCGCGCCGCCCTGCCCGGCTGGCGCGCCACCAGCCTGGCCAAGCGCACCAATATCTTCTTCACGGTCCGTGAACTGCTGATGCAGCGCCGGCCCGAACTGGCAGCCCTGCTGACCAGCGAACATGGCAAGGTCCTCTCCGACGCCGAGGGCGAGATCACCCGCGGCCTGGAGAACATCGAGTTCGCCACCGGGTTGTCCCACGCGCTCAAGGGTGAGCGCTCCGAGCAGGTGGCCGGCGGCGTCGACGTCCACTCAGTGCGCCAGCCGGTCGGTGTGGTCGCCTGCATTACGCCGTTCAACTTCCCGGCCATGGTGCCGCTGTGGATGATCGGCAGCGCCCTGGCCTGCGGCAACACTGTGCTGCTCAAGCCCAGTGAGAAGGACCCGTCCTCGGCCATGTTCATCGCGCAGGTCTTCGCCGAGGCCGGACTGCCCGCCGGTGTCCTCAACGTCGTCCACGGCGACAAGGAGGCCGTTGACGTGCTGCTCGAACACGCGGACGTCAAGGCCATCAGCTTCGTCGGATCGACGCCGGTTGCCCAGTCCATCTACAAGCGCGCCGCCGACCACGGCAAGCGGGTTCAGGCGCTGGGCGGCGCCAAGAACCACATGGTGGTCCTGCCGGACGCGGACCTGAACATGGCCGCCGACGCTGCCGTGTCCGCCGCGTACGGCTCCGCCGGCGAGCGCTGCATGGCAGTCAGCGTCCTGGTCGCCGTCGGGAACATTGCCGATGAGCTCGTCGAGGCCATCACCACCCGGATGGGCACCCTGAAGATCGGCCCCGGGACCGACCCGGCGTCGCAGATGGGCCCGCTCATCACCGCCGCGCACCGGGACAGGGTCGCCTCCTATGTCGCCGGTGCGGCCCAGGAAGGCGCCACCGTTGTCGTGGACGGCCGGGAGCAGGAGTTCGATTCCAACGGCTTCTTCATCGGCGTCAGCCTGGTGGACCACGTCAAGCCCGGCATGAAGGTCTACGACGACGAGATCTTCGGCCCGGTCCTGTCCGTGGTCCGCGTCGAGAGCTACGCGGACGCCGTCAGGCTCGTCAACGACAACGAGTTCGGCAACGGTGTGGCGATTTTCACCCGCGACGGCGGTGCCGCGCGGCAGTTCGAGTTCGACGTCGAGGCCGGCATGGTGGGCGTCAACGTGCCGATCCCGGTTCCGGTGGGAACCTTCTCCTTCGGCGGCTGGAAGAACTCGCTCTTCGGCGACACCCACATGTACGGACCGGAGAGCATTCGCTTCTACACCCGCGGCAAGGTCGTCACCACCCGCTGGCCGGACCCGTCCACCTCGGTGATCGACCTCGGCTTCCCCCAGGTCGACTGACCCGGCAGACTAACCCGGCAGATTAACCCGGCAGACTGACCCGGCCACCCGGCCCGCCGGCCCGGCCCGGACCGCCTTAAACAAAGCAACGCGGGGTCACTTCGCGCCCATCCGGCACCGGATCTTGGGCGCAGAGTGACCCCGCGTTGCTTTGTGCTGTGTGTGGTGGGGGCTAGCCCTTCATGATCTCCGCGCGCTGGGCCATGTAGTCCTCCATGGTGAGCTCGCCCTCGCTGTACCGCTGGTCCAGTTCCGCGAGCTTGCGCGCCCGGAAGCCCTGCGGGGCCGACGGCGGCGGAGGCACCGCGGGGCCCGACGGCTGCTGGCTGCCGGGCTGCGGCGCCTTGGACTGCTGCTGGTCCTGCTGGAAGGGCCGGGGCTGGTTGCCGGGGTAGCCGGGGCTGTCCTCATAGGGGACGGGGGGCTGATAGCCCTGCTGGCCGGGATACTGTTGGCCGGGGTACTGCTGGTTGGCCGGCGGCGCGGGCTGCTGCGGGGCGCCGAGCTGGCCGAAGGCACCGTAGTAGTCCCGCTGGGTAAAACCGTCACGCGGCTGCTTGTTCTGCGGGCCCGGGTAGTGGCCGGGATTGTCTCCGGGGAATTGCCCGAACTGGTCCGGGCCGCCGGGCATGCCCTGGTTCTGGTTCCGGCCGCGCATCGACTTCTTGTAGTAGCGCATCGCCATCGGGATCAGGAATGACAAAATGATGATCCAAAAGAACAGATTGTTCACGGTACCGGGCCTCTCAGGAAGTGTTCTTCCAGCTTAACGCCCACACCCGGACCGTGGTGCCCGCGCAGGGCCTTCAGGAGCGCACGGGCTCTTCGGCGCCGGGCGGACCCTCGCCGGAGCCGAGCGGCATTCCGGGGCCGAAAACGGGCCCGGGGAGGGGTCGCTTGGCCGTGATGCCGTCGCCGGAGGAACGGTGGCGGAGCCGGCGGACCACCCAGGGAACGAAGTATTCGCGCGCCCAGACCAGATCGCCGGAGCGCGCCTGCTGCCAGCTGCGCTGCGGCAGGGGCTTGGGGGAGAGCGGTTCCAGGGTGTGCTCGACGTTGAGCGAATCCAGGACCATGGCCGCGATGGTGTGATGGCCCAGCGGTGAGAAATGCAAGCGGTCCGCGTCCCACGTTTGCGGATCGTTCAGCTGCCGCAGGGACCACATGTCCGCGATGATGGCGTCATGGCGGGCCGCGATGGTGCGGAGGTTCTCGTTGTAAATGGCCACTTTGCTGCGCACCCGGCCCAGCACGGACGAGCCGGTGTCCGGACCGTTGAAAAGGACCACCGTGGCGCCGGCCAGGCTAAGGATCTGCACCACCGAGTCCAGCTTCTCGGCCAGGGCATCCGGATCCCCGCCGGGCCGGATCAGGTCGTTCCCGCCGGCGGACAGCGTCACGAGGTCGGGCCGGAGGGACAGGCAGTGGGCCAGCTGCTGGTCCACGATCTGCTGCAGGAGCCGGCCCCGGACCGCGAGGTTGGCGTAGGCAAAGTCCTCGTGGCCGCGGCTCAGCTCCTCGGCCACCCGGTCCGCCCAGCCCCGGTGGCCCCCCGGGCTCGCCGGCTCGGGATCGCCGATGCCTTCGGTGAAGGAGTCTCCCATGGCCACATAGCGGGTCCAGGGGTGGATCACGGCATTCTCTGGAGAGTTCTCCATGGCGTCAGTTTCACTCACCTTCTTATCGTGCACTCTTCCTGCAAAGCTACGCCACCGCAGGTTGTTACCTTCGGGTAACTGTAAGAATGGAGCCATGACTCAAGCCGCTGCCTTCCCCGCCCCCGTTGTCCTATGGTCCAAGCCCGGTCAGGAGCGTGCCGGAAAGCCGCTCCTGGTCCTGCTGCACGGCTACGGGGCCAACGAAGAGGACCTCCTGAGCCTGGCGGACATGCTGCCGCAGGAATTTGTGGTGGCCTCGGTGCGGGCTCCGTTGGTCTCCGGCGCGGGGTTCACCTGGTTCCCGCTGACAGCGTCGATTGACTACTCCCTCGACGCGGTCAAGGATGCCGCCTCGTACGTGGAGGACTGGCTGGATTCGGTCCGGCCGAACCACCCGTCCGTGTCGCTGCTGGGCTTTTCGATGGGCATGGCACTGGCCACCACCTTGCTGCGGCGGCGGCCCGCGGACTATGCCGCCGTCGTCGGGCTGTCGGGTTTCGCCGTGGATGCCGGAAATGACCCCAGCTTCCACGACGCCGAACTGGACGGGACGGTGCCGATGTTCTGGGGCCGCGACCAGCAGGATCCGGTGATCACGCCGGACAAGGTCGAGTTCACCATGGGCTGGGTACGCAAGCACGTGAAGCTCACCAAGGTGCTCTACGCCGGGATGTGGCACGGCATCAACCAGCAGGAAATCGGGCACGTCTCCGAGTTCCTCACCCATGGGGTGCTGGACAAGTAGCCGTCCGACGCCGGAAGCCAGCCGCCCGGCGTCGGACGACGGCGTCAGGCCCCGGCGGGCGTGCTGATCCGCACGGTCCGGTTGTTGACCGTGACGGTGTCGCCGTGGTGGAGCTGGCGGCCCCGGCGCTCGTCGATCTCACCGTTGACCTTGACGAGTCCGCCCTTGATCAGCTCCGCCGCCTCCACCCCGTCCTCGACCAGGCTGGCCAGCTTCAGGAGCTGGCCGAGCCGGATCATGTCGTCGCGGATGGGGATCTCTTCAATTTCCGTGTTGCTCATACAAGCAATGATGCCTGACATAAGGTGGCAGCCATGACCCACACGCCCCGGCTTCCGTTCCTCGCCGGGTTGCCCCTCGCCGTGGCAGCGGGGCTCCTCATGCCGGTACAGGGCCGGATCAACGGCGCGCTCGGGGCCGTTCTCGCGGACGGAATCGCCGCCGCGGTGGTGAGCTTCACCACCGGGCTGGTGCTGATGATCCTGGTATCGCTGGCGCTGCCACGGGGCCGGTACGGGCTGCGGCAGATCCTGCCGGCGGTGCGGGGACGTGAGTTCCCGCCCTACTATGTCCTGGCCGGCTGCATCGGCGGGTTCTTCGTTTTCGCACAGTCCTTCACGGTGGGTCTGCTCGGGGTTGCCTTGTTCACCGTCGCCACCGTGACCGGGCAGACCCTCAGCGGGCTGCTCGTGGACCGGATGGGCATCGGGCCGGCCGGCCGGAGATCCATCACCGGCATCCGGGTGATCGGCAGCATTTTGACCGTCGCCGCCGTCGCCTGGGCCGTATCGCCGCGCGTCTCCGGTGCCGGTTCAGGGCTGTCGGAGCTCCTCGTTCCGGTGCTCCTTCCCGTGCTTGCCGGATTCCTGATGAGCTTCCAGCAGGCCATGAACGGCACCGCCGCCGTGCATTACGGCACGCCCATCGCAGCGACCCTGATGAACTTCGTCGCCGGCGCGGTCCTGCTCTGGGCCGCCTGGCTGGTCAAGGTCGCCGTCGCGGGAGCTGGCAACCCGCTGCCGGGGGAGTGGTGGTACTACCTGGGCGGGCCCCTGGGCTGCATCTTTATCGGCGTTGGAGCCCTGCTGGTCCGGAGCCTGGGCGTGCTGGTGACCGGACTGGGCATGATCGCGGGCCAGCTGCTCGGCTCGCTGGGGCTGGACCTCGCGTTCCCGGCACCCGGTACCGTGGTGGCGCTGCCCACCGTGCTCGGGACACTGCTGACCCTTGCCGCGATTGTGCTCGCCAGCCTGCCCTGGCCCAACGGTGCCCTGGGACGGGGCCGCCGGGAGCCCACGGGCCGGTAGGCTAGGAGGCGCAGCTTCCTGCGCCGCCATCATTGTGCACCCCTCCCGGGATGTGGGCCTGGTGCGTGTGCGGGTTTCGTGTCTGAAATTTGCGTTTTTGTAGTGCCCCGTCCGGCAACCAGCCGGGGTCCCGGGGCTGAAACCGCGGACCGCACCCAGCGGCCCTGTAGAAAGTGGAGTTCCCATGGCAGCAAAATCCGTCCTCGACCAGATCATTTCCCTCGCCAAGCGACGGGGTTTCGTATTCCAGGCCGGTGAAATCTATGGTGGCTCGCGTTCTGCCTGGGACTACGGACCCCTCGGTGCGGAGCTGAAGGAAAACATCAAGCGCCAGTGGTGGCAGTCCGTGGTCCGCGGCCGCGAAGACGTCGTCGGCCTGGATTCCTCCGTCATCCTGCCGCGCCAGGTCTGGGAAGCGTCCGGCCACGTCGATGTCTTCTCCGACCCGCTGGTCGAGTGTCTCTCCTGCCACAAGCGCTACCGCGCCGACCACCTCGAGGAAGAGTACGAGGAGAAGAAGGGCCGTCCCGCCGAGAACGGCCTCAAGGACATCGCCTGCGCCAACTGCGGCACCCGCGGCGAATGGACCGAACCGCAGGAATTCTCCGGCCTGCTCAAGACCTACCTCGGCCCGGTGGCTTCCGAAGAGGGCCTGCACTACCTGCGCCCCGAAACGGCCCAGGGCATCTTCGTCAACTTTTCCAACGTGCTCACCACCTCGCGCAAGAAGCCCCCGTTCGGGATCGGCCAGATCGGCAAGTCCTTCCGCAACGAGATCACCCCGGGCAACTTCATTTTCCGCACCCGTGAGTTCGAGCAGATGGAAATGGAATTCTTCGTCGAACCCGGCACCGACGAGCAGTGGCACCAGTACTGGATGAAGGAGCGGATGTCCTGGTACACCGGCCTCGGCATCCGGGAGGAGAACCTGCGCTTCTTCGAGCACCCGCTGGAAAAGCTCAGCCACTACTCCAAGGGCACCACGGACATCGAATACCGCTTCGGGTTCCAAGGCTCCGAGTGGGGCGAGCTCGAGGGCGTCGCCAACCGCACGGACTTCGACCTGTCCACGCACTCCAAGGCCTCCGGCCAGGACCTGAGTTACTTCAACCAGGCCACCAACGAGCGCTACACCCCGTACGTGATCGAACCCGCCGCCGGCCTCACCCGCTCCTTCATGGCGTTTATGATCGACGCGTACACCGAGGACGAGGCGCCCAACGCCAAGGGCGGCGTCGACATCCGCACCGTGCTCAAGCTCGATCCGCGCCTGGCCCCGGTCAAGGCAGCCGTGCTGCCGCTGAGCCGCAACGAGGACCTGTCCCCGAAGGCCAAGGACCTCGCCGCCCAGTTGCGCAAGAACTGGAACATCGAGTTCGACGACGCCGGCGCCATTGGCCGCCGTTACCGCCGCCAGGACGAGATCGGCACCCCGTTCTGCATCACCGTGGACTTCGAGACGCTGGAGGACCAGGCTGTCACGATCCGTGAACGCGACACCATGAGCCAGGAACGTGTCTCCCTGGACAAGGTGGAGGGCTACCTGGCCGCACGGCTGATCGGCGCCTGATCGTGGCGATCGCATACCGTGAATGGCGCGACGGCGATGACCTGGCGCTGCTCGAAATGTGGGGCGGGCCCGAAACCGAGCAGGCCCGGCAGTTCCGCGGCACCCTGGCGCCCTCGGGCAACGCCCCGTGGCGCCGCTGCATCGTGGCCGAGGACGTCGTCGACGGCGTGGCGATCCCGGTCGCGGCCGGGGTGGTCCACGAGGCCTCGCTGCACCCCGAACGGCTCTGGGCCTACATCGAGGTCGACCGGCAGCACCGCCGCGCCGGCGTCGGCTCCACGCTGCTGACCATGCTCCGGCACGAAGCCGCACAGTCGCCGTCGGGCGTCTCCCGGCTCCGGACCAAGGTGGAACCGGGCACCCCCGGGGCGGCCTTCGCCGAGGCGGCCGGGCTCGCCCCGATCCAGCGGTCCCGGCTCGTCGTCGTCGACCCCGGAGCCCTCCGCCTGCCGGTCTTCGGCGACGGTTCCGAGGCTGCCGCCTCCGAGCAGGTCGAGGACCTTGCCACCGGTTCGGTGGAACTCAGCGGCGTCGTGGGCCGTTACTACACGTCCGTGCACGGCTGGGACAGCCCCGGCGACCTCAGCATCGGCACGGTCCAGCGGTTGTTCCTCGACGAGCTCAGCGGGGCCCACGGTGCCATTGTGCTGCGGGCGCCGAAGGCCAGCGCCTTCGGCCACGGGGTGCCGGCCAGCAGGAAGGGCCGGCTCCAGGCGTTCGCCATCAGCTACGCCGAGCTTGCCCCCGCAGGGGCCAGCCCCGCAGGGGACCAGGCTGCAGGGGAGAAGGCTGCAGCGGCGGACGCTGCCCCGGCCGGCCAGCCCACCGACGTGTTCCTGGGCCACGAGCCGGAGCTCTCCGCGGAGGAGGCCCAGGCCGCGGTCCGGGACCTGCTGGCGCTGATTGCGTTCCAGCACCCCGTGCTGCTGGAACTGGATGACTCGATGGAGGCGCTGCGTGCCGTCGTCGAGCCGCTGCTGGGGAGCGGCAAAGCCCGCGTCCAGGGCGCCGAAACCCTGGTCGTCTCCGACCCGGAGTAGGCCCCTTTAACGCAGCTGACCCGCAGTAGGGAACTACTGCGGGTCAGCTGCGTTAAGGCCACATACGGTGTGGGACTACTTGCCCGGCGGCATCACCGGCGGAACGAAGTCGAACGTCATCCCCAGGAGCCAGACGAGCAGCAGCACCACCGGCAGGTGGAAGACGAACTGCAGGAACGTGAAGCCGACCAGGTCGCGGGCCCGCAGCCTCAGCACCGCCAGCAGCGGCAGCATAAAGAACGGGTTGATCAGGTTCGGCAGGGCCTCGGCAATGTTGTAGATCTGCACGGTCCAGCCGAGGTTCATCTGCACATCGGTGGCGGACTGCATCACATACGGCGCCTCCACCAGCCACTTGCCGCCGCCGGAGGGGACCAGCAGGCCCAGCAGGGCCGTGTACAGCGCAATGACGACGGCGAAGCCGCCGCCGCTGCCGATCTCCGTGAAGAACTCGGCCAGATGCGCGGAGATGGTCATGCCGCCGTGGCCGGTGGCCTTGGTCAGGATCGCGGCCATCGCGGCGTAGAGCGGGAACTGGACCAGGATGCCGGCCGTCGCCGGGACGGCCTTGGTGACGGCCTGCAGGAAGTTCCGCGGGGTGCCGTGCAGCACCAGGCCGAGAATGAGGAAGACCAGCAGGTAGCCGTTGAGGCTGCTCACGACGGTGAGGAAGGGCTTGGTCAGGAACTGCGAGACCAGCCAGCCGAGCGTCAGGATGCCGGCCAGAATGGGCAGGATCATGCTGTATTCGAGCCATTCGCCCGGGCGGGAGCGCGGCTCCGGTTCGCTCGGTTCGTCGTCGAGGTCGACGCCGAGATCCTCCGCGGTGCGGATGGCGCCGCCCTCGGGTGCCGAGAAGTGCGCGATCACCGTGGTGAGGGCCATCAGGATGGCCAGGGTGAGCAGCGACTGCCAGGTGAAGATCGTGGTCCCGAAGTCCAGGATGCCGGTGATCTTCAGGAGGGCCGGCGGCAGCGAGGCCGCGGTGGCCTGCAGCTGCGCCGCGGAGGAGGACAGGCCGAGCGCCCAGACGGCGCCGAGGCCCATGAAGGCCGCGGCGCCGAGCGCGCGGTAGTCCACGCTCAGGTCCTTGCGGCGGGCGATCGCGCGGGCCAGCAGGCCGCCGAAGATGAGGCTGAGGCCCCAGTTGAGGAAGGACACCGACATGGACATCAGCGCCACGAAGCTCACGGCCGTGCGTGCGGTCGCCGGGATGAGGGCCAGCCGGTTGATCAGCCGGGCCACGGGCGGGGAGGTGGCCACGACGTAGCCGGTCAGCACCACCATGGCCATCTGCAGGGTGAAAGCGGTCAGGTCCCAGAATCCGTTGCCGAAGGAATCGGCGATCGCCTGGGGCGAGGCGCCGATGGCCAGGGCGGCCACGGCGATGATCATGACGCCGGCCAGGGCGAAGATGTAGGCGTCCGGGAACCATTTCTCGGTCCACGCCGCCATCCGTTGGGCTATGCGGGCGAGACCACGTTCTTCACCGATTCCGCTTTGTGTCAGGACTGTGTTTGCCACAGAGGAGTACCTCTCCATTGAGTGCGATTTTGTACCCGTTGGAGTTTAGTCAGGACGATCGTGGTAACCGGGCTTATCGGCGCCGGCCGCCGGCGCGCCGCGGACCCTCGGCCTCGTCCAGGCGCTGGCGTTCCTCGTCGGTGGGTGCTCCGCCGCCAAGGTCCGCCGGCATCCACCATGCGCCCGGGGACGGCGTCAGGGGAAAGTCCGCGATGCAGGCGTCGATCCCGGCCTGGAGGATCCCGCGCAGCGCTTCGGTGGCTTTCCGGGCGTCCTGGGCCGGGTCAACGGTCACCGGTTCGCCGACATGGATCCTGACCGGGGCGCGCCAGGCGCGGGCCGGGGAGAAGCCGTGGCGGCGGGTCATCAGCCGGTGGGAGCCCCAGACGGACACGGGAATGATGGGCACCCCGGCCTCCGCGGCCATCCGCACGGCCCCGGTCTTGCATTCACGCACGCGGAAACTGCGGCTGACGCCCGCCTCCGGCAGGATCGCGATGTACTCGCCCGCCTTCAGCCGGGCGACGGCGGCGTCATAGGCGTGGGATCCCGAGTCGTACCCCACCGCGACGTGCCCGGCGGCGCTGACCGCGGGCCCGGCAAACCAGTGGTCGGCGGCCGCCTGGGTGACCAGGAAGCGCATCTGGGCCTTGGCATAACACCACAGCAGCAGCTCGGCAAACACGAAGTCGAGGTACCCGAAGTGCGTAATGGCGACGACGGCGCCCCGGCCGGGGACGACGCGGCGGGACGCACCGCGCGGGGCACCGTTGCCGGGCTCCGGTGCCCGGAGGTGCCCGCCTCCGGAGACGATGACCTGGATCCGGAACAGCCCGCGCAGCGCCAGCCCGGTGCGGACAATGACGCGGTAGAAACGGTCGCTGGGCCGGGGCCGCCACGGCATCCTAGCGACCGCCTGGCTGGTGCCGGCCGGCCCGGTGACCGCCGGGCCGGTGACCGCCGCCGCGCGGCCTGCGGGGCGGGAGGGGCAGGAAGCCTGAGGTGGATTCCACGTATTCCCTGTAGCCGGGGCGGGCGGACATGGCCTTCTCGGTGAGCGGCTTGCCGGATTTGCCGGCGAGCAGCCAGATCATCAGGGCGGGGGAGAGGACAGTCAGAACCCCTGGCCAGGAATCAGCGGCGACGAGGAAAATCCCGGTCCACACGGCGGCGTCGCCGAAGTAGTTCGGGTGGCGGGTGTACCGCCAGAGCCCGGTGTTGAGCACGGTGCCGCGCCTGGACGGATCGGCCTTGAACTGCGCCAGTTGCCAGTCGCCGACCGTCTCGAAGACGAAGCCGACCACCCACAGCAGCACGCCCAGCCAGGCCAGCCAGCCGAGGCCCCCGGTGCTGAACATCCCCACCTGGACGGTGAGCGAGACGAAGAACAGGATCAGTCCCTGCGGCAGGTAGACCTTGCGCAGGGCGAGGACGTTGCGGGACCCGGGGGCGGAGGAGAGCAGGTCCACGTACCGCGGATCCTCGTGGCCACCACGGGCCCGGAGGCCGATGTGGAGGGCAAGGCGGATGCCCCAGACCGCCACGAGCGCCAGCAGCAGCAGGCGGCGGCCGCCGTCGCCGTCTCCGGCCGAGAGGAACCAGGAGATGGCGGCCACGACGACGAACCCCAGGCCCCAGACGGTGTCCATGACGGAATGGCGGCTCTGGCGGACGGCGACGGCGAAGGTGAGGCCCAGCAGCACCACCAGGCCCGCCGCCACCCACGGAAGGCTGGCCAGGAAAGCCCCCAACGGGAAGACACTGAGCGGAAAGTCCGGCATCACAGCACCACCGGGAGGCTGGCTCCGGCGGCGGGCAGGAGGCTGCGGAACGCGTCGGCGCTGCCGCGGAGGTCGCGGCCTGAACTGACGGCGAAGTTTGCGAGGATGAAGCCGTTGGCCAGCGAGTTCCACAGACCCACCCGGCGGAACATAAAGTGCCCGGCACCCTTGAGGGCGACGTAGTCCACGGACTTAGCGACGCCGTCGGCCCGTCGGGCGTAGGCGAGCGAGTTCGCGGGGCTGGTCCAGCGGTCCTCGGTGCCATGGACAATCAGGATCCGGCGGCCCGCCACGGGCTCCACCGGGGTCTGGACATCGAGCCAGGGCGCCAGGGCGACGACGGCTTCCACCTGCGGGTGGTCCGCGACACAGAGTGCTGTCAGGCCGCCCATCGAGTGGCCGAGAAGGTAAACGGGGACGCCGGGGTGTTCGCGGCTGATGTGGGAGAGCGCCCAGCGGGCGTCCTGGACGGGGGACATGTCCTTCCCGTTCCAGCCCCGGTAGCGGTTCCGGAGGGTCCAGACGGCCAGCCCGTGGCGTCCGCTGCCGTTGTGGAGTGCCCGGGCGAAAGGCAGCATCCGGGCGGGACTCAGGTGCCTGCCGCGGACGGATTCGAAGCTGTTGGAGCGCCCGCCGTGCAGCACCAGGGCGACTCCCCGGGTGTCCCCGCGGGCCCCGGCAATGCTCAGCACAGCCTTGGCGTCCGCCCCGGGACCTGCCGGCTCAGGTTCGCGGTCGTCGATCTTGCGTATGGCCACGCCGTGTCCTCCACATCTTGTCCGTCAGTTCCAACCTTAGGGCGCAGGGCCCGCAGTGAACATTCGGAGCGGCGGACCCGAAAGATTGGGGGCGGACCGGTGGCGTGCGCCTCGGGTTGTTCCGGGTGCCTGCGCGGTCCGGCGCGCGCCTGCGCGGCGCCGTCGCACGCCTGCGCGGGCCCCGGCGCGTCATGCGTCAGGACGGGGCCGCGAAAGGCCGTAAGGTTTCCGGCATGAGGTTGAACTGCTGATGGGCGCCGGACATTCACACACCGCGCAGGGACAGGCGGATCCGACGCCCCAGGCGCTCGCCGCACGGAAAAAAGCCAACCTCATCCTCGCCGCCATCCTGATCCCGCTGACGCTGCTGACCCTCGTGGCGATGGCGCTGCTGTGGCCCTCGGGCAGCAAGGAGGGGATCACGCTCGCCAGCCCCTACGCGGCCGCGCCGGGCGTCACGTTCGACACCGGCAAGATCCAGCGCGTTGTCACCGGCAGTTGCATGGACGCCCTCCCGCAGGGACAGGCCGGGGCGGATGCGGCCCCGCAGCAGGGATCGGAATGCACTTTTGCGTTCACGGACCCGGACAAGGGCGGCAACCCCGTCAAGGTCGTCATCAACCCCGACATCGCCACATCCCACGGTGTGAAGGCCGGCGACAACATCCGCTACCTGAACCTCTCGAGGGTCCAGGGCGCCGGGGCCCAGGGCACGCCGGGCTATGTCTTCGTCGACTTCGTCCGGACCCTGCCGATCATTTTCCTCGCGGTCCTCTACGCCGTCGTCGTGATCGCCGTGGCACGCTGGCGCGGGCTGCGCGCACTGATCGGGCTGGTCGGCGCCTACGGCGTGCTGGTGTCCTTCATGCTCCCGGGGCTGGTGGAGGGCAAACCGCCGCTCCTGCTGGCGCTGGTGGGGTCCACGGTGATCATGATCGGGGTGCTCTACTTCGCCCACGGCTTCTCCGCCCGGACCTCGACGGCGCTGCTGGGCACCATGTTCGGCCTGGCGATTACCGCGCTGCTGGCGGCCTGGGCCACCGACGCCGCCAACCTCGCCGGCGTCGGCAGCCACGATTCCGCCTCCCTGGCGAACATCTCGGGCAACATCTCCATCTCCGGCATCATCCTGTGCGGGCTCATCATCTCCGGCCTGGGCGTCCTCAACGACGTCACCATCACACAGTCCTCGGCAGTCTGGGAACTGTGGGAGCTGGCCCCGGAAACCTCCGCGCGCCAGCTTTTCACTTCCGCGATGCGGATCGGCCGGGACCACATTGCCTCGACCGTGTACACCATCGCGTTCGCCTACGCCGGTGCGGCACTGCCGGTGCTGATCCTGGTGATGCTCTACGAGCGGCCGCTCGGTGATGCCCTCACCAGCGCCGAGCTCTCCGAGGAAGTGATCCGCACCCTGGTCGGCTCCGTCGGTCTGGTCCTGGCGATCCCGGTCACCACGCTGATCGCGGTCCTCGTTGTGAAGGCGACCGGGATCAAGGCCCCGGGTACCCCGGGCGGGGGCCGGAGCACCGGCATCCGGGACGCCGTGGCCAGGACTGCCGCCATGGGGAACACCACCGGCGCGGCCGCCGCCGACCCCGACGATGCCTTCGAAGCGGCGCCGGCAGGGCGCCGCGGGCGGCGCGCCGCCGCAGAGGACTGACCCCGGTTTTCCACATGGCAGGCGCTGATCCGGCCGATTTGCCCGGATTTGAGACAATGAAATGGTGACTGTTGTAGCTACCCCTCCCGCCCCCAAGCTGGAACTCCCGCCCCTGAAGCTGGGCCCCATCACGGTGGACACCCCTGTGATCCTGGCTCCCATGGCGGGCATCACCAACTCCGCGTTCCGCAGGCTCTGCCGTGAATACGGCGGCGGCCTGTACGTCGCCGAGATGGTCACGTCCCGCGCCCTCGTGGAGCGGACGCCTGAGTCCCTGCGTATCATCGCGCACGACGACGACGAGAAGGTCCGGTCCGTCCAGCTCTACGGCGTGGACCCCGTCACCGTCGGCCAGGCCGTCCGGATGCTGGTCGAGGAGGACCGCGCGGACCACATCGACCTCAACTTCGGCTGCCCCGTGCCCAAGGTGACTCGGCGCGGCGGCGGCTCGGCCCTGCCCTGGAAGATCGATCTGTTCACCTCGATCGTGCAGACCGCGGTCAAGGAAGCCTCCCGGGGCAACGTCCCGCTGACGATCAAGATGCGCAAGGGCATTGACGAGGACCACCTGACCTACCTCGACGCCGGCCGGATCGCGCGCGATTCCGGCGTCGCCGCAGTCGCGCTGCACGGCCGCACTGCTGCGCAGTTCTACTCCGGCCAGGCCGACTGGTCCGCGATTGCCCGGCTGCGTGAGGCGCTGCCGGACATCCCGGTGCTCGGCAACGGCGACATCTGGTCCGCCGAGGACGCCATCCGCATGGTCCGCGAGACCGGTGTCGACGGTGTTGTGGTGGGCCGCGGGTGCCAGGGCCGCCCGTGGCTGTTCGGCGACCTCATGGCGGCCTTCGAAGGCAGCGACGCACGCTACAAACCGGACCTGCGGCAGGTGGCGGAAGGCGTGTACCGCCACGCGCAGCTCATGGTCGAAACGTTCGGCAACGATGAAGGCAAGGCGCTCCGGGAGATCCGCAAGCACATGGCCTGGTACTTCAAGGGCTACGTCGTCGGCAGTGAACTGCGGACCAGGCTGGCCATGGTGACCAGCCTTGAGGTCCTGCGCGACACCCTGGACCAGCTGGACCTGGACTCGCCCTACCCCGGTGTGGACGCCGAAGGCCCCCGCGGCCGGGCCGGCTCGCCCAAGAAACCCGCCCTGCCCAAGGACTGGCTGCTGGACCGCAACATGGACGCCGAACAGTCGCGTGAGATCAGCCACGCGGAACTGGACGTGTCCGGTGGCTGAAACCAGGACCACCGCCCCCGTGCTCGACGGTTACGTCGCCCGGGACTCCGCCCGCTGGGTGGAGGAACCGCCCAAGTCCACGTACCGCTCCGACTTCGAACGCGACCGGGCCCGGGTGCTGCACTCCTCGGCCCTGCGCCGGCTCGGTGCCAAAACCCAGGTCGTGGCCCCCGACACCGACGACTTCGTCCGGACCCGCCTCACCCACAGCCTCGAAGTGGCCCAGGTGGGGCGCGAACTGGGCCGTGCCCTGGGCTGCGACCCTGACGTCGTGGACACCGCCTGCCTCAGCCACGACCTCGGCCACCCGCCGTTCGGCCATAACGGCGAATCGGCGCTCAACGAGGTCGCGCACGCCATCGGCGGGTTCGAAGGCAACGCCCAGACGCTGCGCCTGCTGACCCGGCTGGAGCCAAAGGTCCTCGCCACGGACGGGCGCCCCGCCGGGCTTAACCTCACCCGCGCCAGCCTCGACGCCGCGGCGAAGTACCCGTGGTCGGCGGCGAACGCGCCCGTCATCCACGGCGAGCGGACCAGCAAGTTTGGCGCCTACGAGGACGACCTGCCGATCTTCGACTGGATCCGCGAGGACGCCCCGGAACTCCGCTCCTGCCTCGAAGCGCAGGTCATGGACCTCGCCGACGACATCTCCTACTCCGTGCACGACGTCGAGGATGCGATCGTCGCAGGGCACTTCCAGCTGCGCTGGATGGACAATCCGGACCACCGTGCCCGGGTGGTCGGCTACGCCAAGCAGTGGTACCTGCCCCGGCACGACCCGGCCGCGATTGATGCGGCCCTGGCCCGGCTGGAAGCCACGAGCGTCTGGGTGCGCGAGGCCGACGGCAGCCGCAAGTCGATGGCGGCGCTCAAGGACATGACCAGCCAGCTGATCGGCCGGTTCTGCCAGAGTGCGCTGGCGTCCACCCGCACTAGTTACGGCCCGGAGAACCTGACCCGCTACAACGCGGAGCTGATCGTTCCGGACGAGACCGTGATGGAAATCGCCGTGATGAAGGGCCTGGCCACCACCTTCGTGATGACCACCGAACACCGGCAGCCCATCTACGAACGCCAGCGCGAGGTCCTGCACGCCCTCGTGACGGCCCTGAGCGCCACCGGGGACCGCCACCTGGAGCCGATGTTCGCCGCCGACTGGCGCGACGCGGGGGACGACGGCGCGCGGCTGCGGGTCGTGATCGACCAGGTGGCGTCGTTGACCGACGGCTCCGCGCTTGCCATGTACGAGCGGCTCGTGGGCAGCCTGCCGTCGCTATGGTGACGGGACTGGTGACCTTGCCCGCAGTGCCCTGCTCTGCGCTGATCCTGCCGGGGCGCAGGACTAGGATGGCACTGTGGCCGGCCTGATCAAACGTGAAGACATCGACGAAGTCCGCCAGCGCACGGACATCAAGGAAGTCGTCGACGGCTACGTGACCCTCAAGGGAGCGGGGCTGGGCTCCTTCAAGGGCCTGTGCCCTTTCCATGACGAGCGTTCGCCCTCGTTCACCGTCCGTCCCCAGGTGGGCAGGTACCACTGCTTCGGCTGCGGCGAGGACGGCGACGTCATCTCCTTCGTGCAGAAACTGGACCACACGTCGTTCCACGAAGCCGTCGAAAAGCTCGCCGCCCGGATCGGCTTCGAACTCCGGTACGAGGACGGCGGCTCCGGACCGAACCGCGAGGACGTCGGCCGCCGGCAGCGGCTGATCGATGCCCACAAGGTCGCGGACGAGTTCTTCCGCGCCCAGCTGCTGACCCCCGGAGCCACCGAGGGCCGCACCTTCCTGCACGACCGCGGGTTCGACCGCGCCGCAGCCGACCAGTTCGGCGTCGGCTACGCCCCGCAGGGCTGGGACTCGCTGCTCAAGCACCTCCGCGGCCGGGGCTACACGGATCCCGAGCTCAAGCTCACGGGGATGTTCTCTGAGGGCGGGCGGGGGATCTATGACAGGTTCCGCGGCCGGCTGATCTGGCCCATCCGCGACATCGCGGGCGATACCATCGGCTTCGGTGCCCGCAAGCTCTACGAGGATGACCAGGGCCCCAAATACCTCAACACCCCCGAGACAGCGCTCTACAAGAAGTCGCAGGTGCTCTACGGGATCGACCTCGCCAAGCGCAGCATCGCCAAGGACCGGCAGCTCGTTGTGGTGGAGGGCTACACCGACGTGATGGCCTGCCACCTCGCCGGAATCACGACCGCGGTCGCCACCTGCGGCACGGCCTTCGGTACCGACCACATCAAGATCGCCCGCCGTCTGCTCTCCGATGACGGCAGCGGCGGCGAAGTCATTTTCACCTTCGACGGCGACGCCGCCGGCCAGAAGGCGGCGCTGCGGGCCTTCGAGGAGGACCAGCGGTTCGTGGCGCAGACCTACGTGGCCGTGGAGCCCAACGGCGCAGATCCCTGCGAGCTGCGCCAGTCCAAGGGCGACGCCGCGGTCCGGGACCTGATCGCCACCCGCCGTCCATTGTTCGAATTCGCCATCCGTGCCGCCCTGAAACGGCACAACCTGGACACGGTCGAGGGGCGGATCGCCGCCCTGCGGGAATCCGCCCCGGTCGTCGCCCAGATCCGCGACGCCGGCATCCGTCCCGCCTACGCCCGGGAATTGTCGGGCTGGCTGGGCATGCCGGTCGAGGAAGTCAGCCGCGCCGTGGGCGCTGCCGCCAAGCGCGCCGCCCAGGCGCCGTCGGGCGGAGCCGGTTCCGGCCACCCGGGGCAGGGCAACCGGCAGGGCCGCGGCCAGGGCTCTGGGTACCCCGCGGTGACCGGCGGGGGAACGGCCCCGGGGCTGGCTCCCTTGCCGGCGTCGGCAGCGCTGCCGTCCTTCAACCGTCCCGACCCGCGCGACCCCGTGGCGGCGATGGAAAGGCAGTCGCTGGAAGTTGCCCTCCAGCAGCCCGGGATGCTCGAAGGTGAGACCTGGCAGCGTTTCTCCGAGGCGAGGTTCTCAACGCCGGCCTATCTGGCCATCCACGAGGCCATCCGGGCCACCGGCCTGGCGTTCGCGGGTGACCCGGCGCGCTGGGTGGAACAGCTCCTGCAGGAGGTGCCCGAGCCGCTGCGCCCGCTCGTGTCCGAGCTGGCCGTGGTCCCGCTGCCGGCCAGCACCGCCGACGGTGTGCTGCGCTACGGCAGGGACATTCTGGCGCGCCTGTTCGAGCTGCAGATCACCCGGGTCAAGGCTGAAAAGATGGGACAGCTGCAGCGGCTGGACGCGACTGCCGACCCGGAGGAGTTCCAGCGGCTGAACCGCGAGCTCATGCAGCTGGAGATGCAGCGGCGGTCCCTGCGCTCGGACGCCTGACAGCCCCGGCCTGGTTGTCCCGCGGTTGTCCCCTGGTTGTCCCGCCGGGGCTAATTTCACTTCCCGGCAGGGTGTTTGCTAGGCTTGTATCCGCTTCATTCCTCCTTAGCTCAATTGGCAGAGCATTCGACTGTTAATCGAAGGGTTGCTGGTTCAAGTCCAGCAGGAGGAGCGCGCAGTCCCCGTCCCGGGTTACCGGGACGGGGACTTTTCTATACCCGGAGGGGGTATTGGCGGTCAACGGCGGGGAGGACGGCGGGCCGATTTCCTAAGCGGCAAAACCTTTGCTAATGTCGTACCTGCTTCATTCCTCCTTAGCTCAATTGGCAGAGCATTCGACTGTTAATCGAAGGGTTGCTGGTTCAAGTCCAGCAGGAGGAGCGGACAGGTCCCGCAGCCGGTAAATACCAGGCTGCGGGACCTTTTTTGTGCCCTCCTACGGCGGCCCGCTGTGTGCCCAGCCGAAGTACAGCTCCGCCCGGAGGCGCTACCCCGCCCGCAGGGGGACCTGCCCTGCGGTGGGCTGTGCGGATGGACATGGTGCCCAGATGCCCGTTCCTGCGCGCTAAGACTGGGCATGTCCTTCCGGTGCGCGCACGCTGCCTCCACCCGCCGGGGGACATGCCCAATGCTCAGGTGGTTGCGTGGACATGGTGCCCACATGCCCACCCCTGCGCGCTAAGACTGGGCATGTCCTTCCGGGGTGGTGGGGGGCGCGGGGGTGGCTACTGGATCGGCGGGACCGTGCGGGGCCTGACGACCAGCCAGAGGGCGGCTGCGGCCAGGAAGATGCACGCGGCCTGGACGGCGCCCATCGGGGTGGATGACGTGACGCCGAACCAGCCCACCACCGGCGAGACGAGGCCTGCCATCAGGAAAGTGGCGGCACCGAGCAGGGAGGCCGCGGTCCCGGCCTGAGCGCCGTGCTTGGCGAGCGCCAGCACCTGGACGCAGGGGAACGTGAAGCCGGTGCCGAGGATGTAGAACCACAGCGGAACCATCACGCCCCACAGACCGAAGCCCAGCTGGTCGAAGAGCACGATCAACAAAGCCATCAGGAACATCCACGCCGTGGAGCAGGCCAGGATCCACTGCGGCGGGACCTTGCGGATGAGCCTGGAACTGGTTTGCACGCCCGCGACGATGCCCAGCGAATTCACGCCGAAGAGCAGGCCGTACTGCTGCGGGCTGAAGCCGTAGACGTCCTGGAACAGGAACGGCGACGCGGACAGGTACGTGAACAACCCGGCGAAGTTCATTCCGCCCACCAGCAACAGCCCCACAAAGATCCGGTCCGCGAACAGGACCCCATAGCGCTGGCGGGCGGTCATGCCGGTTTTCCCGCGTAGTTCCCGGGGCAGCGTCTCGCGCACCACGAAGATCGCGGCGATGAGGACGCACATGCCGTAGCCGGCCAGGAAGAAGAAGATCCCCGGCCACGGCATGAACAGCAGCAACTGGGATCCGATCACCGGAGCGAGGATCGGCGCCAGGCCGTTCACCAGGGCCATCCGGGAGAACATCCGCACCATGGCTAAACCGCTGAACAGGTCCCGCACCATCGCCATGGCCACCACGCTGCCGCCCGCGGCGCCGATGCCCATCATTACCCGGAAGAAGCCCAGGGTCGCGATGTCGGTCGACAGGGCCGCCCCCAGGGAGGCCACAATGTGCACCGCCGTGGCAAGGATCAGCGGCATCCGCCGGCCGAACTTGTCGCTCAGCGGGCCCACCACCAACTGGCCCAGCGCAAAGCCGAGCGTGGTGCCGGTCAGCGTCAGCTGCACGGCAGACTCCGAGACGGCCAGGCTCTCCTCCAAGGCCGGGAAAGCCGGAAGATACAGGTCCACGGTGAAGGGGCCCAGAGCAGTCAGGGCGCCGAGCATCAGAATGTAGAGGAGCTTGCGGCGGCGGCTCAGGGAATCGCCCGGATTCGTGGGTGTAGTCACAGGGGTCAATCCTAGGGGGACGATGGTCCGCCAAGTCTGCGGCGGAGGGCGCGCCACAGCCCGCGCACGCGCGGCGGCCGGGAGCCTGAATGGTAGTTTTGACACCGGGGTGTGCGTGAAGCTGCGCAGACCGGCAAGCCCGCGGAAGCGGAATCACAGACGTAACCAGTTAGGCGGGACCGATGAGCGGTCGTCACAGCGGCGGGACAAGCGGGGGGCTGCGCATTTCCGCGCTGCCGAGGACCCTGAAACTGATCTTCAAACTGGCTCCGCGGCAGCTCAATGACGAGATTGCCCTAGCCAAGGTCGAGATCAAGCGCAAAGGTATCCAGGTCGGCGTTGCCGCCGCCTTTCTCGCCGTCGCGCTGATTTTTGTTGCTTTCCTGATCACCGGCCTCATCGTTGCCGCCATCATGGGGCTCGCGACGATCATGCCCGCCTGGCTCGCGGCCCTGCTGGTCTGCGGCGTCTTCCTGCTGATCGCCCTGATCGCCGGCCTGCTGGGGGTCGGCAGGTTCAAGAAGGCCATGCCACTGGTTCCGGAAGAAACCATCCGGGGCCTCAAGCACGACCTTGGCATCGCCAAGGAAGGCTCCGCGTTCGATCCTGCCGTGCTGGATCCGGAATCCGAGCAGTACAAGGCAGCCAAGGCCGCCAAGGCAGAAGCCGCCGCCAAGGCCCAGGCTGAGAAGGAAGCCAAGAAGGCCGCCGGGCCGGACTTCGGTCCGCCGCCCACCGAAGAGGAACTGCGACGCCGGCTGGACCAGCGCCGCACCCACCTCACCGGAGTCCGCGATGAACTCAACGCGGAGCTGGACGTCAAGACCCAGTCGCAGGCGCTCCTGGCCGTGGCCCAGGTGAAGCTGCAGGACGGCAAGGAACAGCTCAGCGGCAAGGTCGCCGGTGTCCGGGACGCCGCCAGCCGCCGCGCGCAACGGCAGGCAGCGGCGGCGGGCGCCGGTGTTGACAGCGTGGCAGAACAGCTGGGCCAGCGGTGGAAGCCGCTTGTCGCATTCACCGCCTCAGCCGCCGCCCTCGTGTTCCTGCTGCGCAAACTGATCAAGGGCTAGGTAGCCCGCTGAACTGCAACGAGCGATCGTTGCCGGCCACGGAAAGGGGGACTGGATGAGGTTCATCGGCGCCGGTTCCCGGCCTGGTCAGCCCCAGATTCACCACAACAGGGTTTTCACGATCCCCAACGTGTTGACCGTGGTGCGGTTCTTGGGCGTACCGCTCTTCATCTGGCTCGTACTCGGGGTGCAGGAATACGGCTACGCCGCCCTCGTCCTGGCGATCATGGGCAGCACGGACTGGGTGGACGGCTACGTCGCCCGCCGGTTCGACCAGATGTCCAACCTCGGGCGGGTCATGGATCCCATCGCCGACCGGATGTCGCTCATCGCGGTTGCCGTGACGCTCGTGATCGCCGGCGTCGTGGAGTGGTGGTACCTCGCGGCGCTGTTGATTCCCGATGCCATCCTGCTCGCCCTGTCGCTCTATTATTTCCACGGCCACCCTGACCTCCCGGTGAGCCGGATCGGCAAGATCCGGACTGCGCTCCTGCTGGTCGGCACGCCGCTGCTCGTGCTCTCGAAGCTCCCGGTCCCGGGCACCGAGGTGTACCTCACCGCCGCCTGGATCTTCCTTGGGCTGGGCCTCGTGGGGCATTGGATCGCGGGCTACAACTACTTCTGGGCCATCATCCGCAAGGGCAGAAAGCTCAAGAGCGGCGAGCCCGACGTCGACGGCGGCACCCTCTGATGGTGTGGTTCGCCGTGCTGCTTGCTGTACTGGGTGCATGTTGCCTCGCGTTCGGCGCCCAGCGCCAAGGCAGTGCGGTCAAGGCGGACACCGGGGGACTGGCGCTCAACAAACACGGCATGCTCCGCCTGATCCGCAACCCACGCTGGGTGTTCGGCCTGCTGCTGCTGGCCGTTGGCATGGCGTTGAACGCCGTCGCCCTGGTCATGGCACCACTGACCGTGGTCCAGCCGATCGGGGCGATCGCCCTCGTGATCACCACGATCGTCAACGCCAAGGACCAGGGGCTGAGCATCAACCGGGCCACGGTCGTGGCCATCTCCGCCTGTGTCACCGGCTCGGCCCTGTTCGTCATTCTGGCGGTCACCGTGACCCAGGAAACCCACCAGGTCAGCTCCTCCGACGAAGTGATCATCGTGCTGCTGCTGGCGCTGACTGTCGGACTGTTCGGGACGCTGGCCCTGGTGTTCAGGCACCGGATGAGCGCCTTCATCTATATCCTGGGCGCGGGCATCCTGTTCGGCTTCGTCGCCGTTTTGACCCGCATCATCGGCAAGCACCTGCTGGAGCCGAATGGCCTGGGCATCGCGAATGTGCCGTGGTACTCGGTGGTCGCGATCGTTGCCGCCGGCGTCCTTGGCTCGTGGTTCGTCCAAAACGCCTACTCCGGCGGCCCGCCGGACCTCGTGATTGCCGGGCTGACCGTGATCGACCCGATCGTCGGGATTGCGATCGGCATCACCATCCTTGGCGAGCTGCGCCCCGATGTCCACCCCGTGACGGCGATAGCGATGGGGGCGGCCGGTTCGCTTGCTATCGTGGGAGTGATCGCTTTGTCCAGGCACCATCCCGAAGTCATCAAGCGCAAGAAGGACGCGCGGAAGGCCGCGGGGCGGGTGCCGCAGGACGTCAACAGACCTTTACAGTAGGCACGGCACGCTTGCGCCGACAGCCAGTCGGCCACCATGAGTCCCAGCTGCCCGCACCATGACCACCAGGAGCTTTCCACGTGACCATGCCTGACAACCAGCACCCGCTGACCATCCTGATTGCCGCCGACACGTACCCGCCCCACGTCAACGGTGCAGCCATGTTCGGCTACCGCCTGGCCAAGGGCATGAAGGCCCGCGGACACGATGTTCACGTCCTGGCCTGCCGACCGGACAAAGGCAAGAGCTACACCGAGTTCAGCGAGGAGGGTACGGTCCACCGGATCCGCTCGCACTCAGTCCCCACGCACGAATACTTCAGGATCACCCTCCCCTGGGAAATCAAGAAGGAAATCAGCCTGCTGTTCGACCGCATCCAGCCCGACGTGGTGCACATCCAGAGCCACTACATGATCGGCGAGCACGTGCTTTACGAGGCCGTCAAACGCGGAATCCGGATTGTGGCGACCAACCACTTCATGCCTGAAAACCTGAACCCGTTCCTGCCATTCCCGCAGTGGTTCAAGGACATCGTGGGCCGCGTTTCCTGGAAGGACATGGGCAAGGTCATGGGTCAGGCGGACGTCGTCACCACCCCGACGCCGCTGGCAGCCAAGGCGATGCACCAGCACGCGTTCCTCCGCCATGTCCTGCCGCTGTCCAACGGCATCGACTCCGCGGCCTACGAACTCAAGCCCGGGGAAGAGCTGGAGCGCCACCCGAACCCGACCGTGCTGTTCGTTGGCCGGCTCGCCGAGGAGAAGCACATCGATGTCCTGGTCGACGCCGTCGCCAAGACGCCCCGGGAACTGGACGTCCACCTCGAAATTGTCGGCGGCGGGGAAGTGCGCCCGGCCCTCGAAGCCCAGGTTGCGCGGCTGGGGCTGCAGGACCGGGTCACGTTCCTCGGCCTGGCCAGCGACGCCGATCTCCGCCAGGCCTACCTGGCGGCGGACCTGTTCTGCATGCCAGGCACCGCTGAACTGCAGTCGCTCGTGACTCTGGAAGCGATGTCCGCCTCCACTCCGGTGCTGCTCGCTGACGCCATGGCGCTGCCGCACCTGGTGCGCGACGGCGAGAACGGCTACCTGTTTACGCCCAATGACAGCGATGACCTCGCAGCCAAGATGGTCCGCGTGCTGTCGCTCCCGGATGATGAGCTGGCGGCGATGGGCAAGGCGAGCCGGGGCTTGGTGGAGAACCACAGCCTGGAACGCACGCTGCGTTCCTTCGAGGAACTGTACCGCGGGGCCAGCTACGACGACCTCGCTGTCTGAACCGGGGCACTACTATTGCTAGAGTGATTTTCGCCCGGAAGCGTTCCGGCCCCGCGCGGGCCGGAACGGTTGCCGGCCGCAAGGGGCTATAGCTCAGCTGGTTAGAGCGCGGGACTCATAATCCTAAGGTCCTCGGTTCAAGTCCGAGTAGCCCTACATTTCCGCGGAACCCTGTGAGGGAGCCGCATTCACGGGAGCCGTGGCTGACGCTGCACGTCGGCCCGGCTCCTTTGGTTTGGCCGGCTGGTTTGTCTGGGGGAGTTTCGTCCCGGGCCGGCCCGGGCCGGGCTGGCGCCGAAACCCTGGCCCGGCGAGCGAATGCGCCCTGTTTTTGACCCTCCGCATGACCTCCATCACTTGCGGTGTCCGCCCGAACTGCGGTAAGTTACTCGCGAGTAACATACCGGCGCAACGCCCGCGTTTTCCTGGTCGCTGCTGATCCCACGTGAAGGAACACCATGTCCAAAGCTGACATCGACATCAACAACCTCCCTTACGCCGACGGCGACTTCTTTGCGTTCGAGCAGCTGCTCACCGGCAAGGAGCGGGACCGGCTCGCAGAGGTCCGCGAGTTCCTGGCCCGCGAGGTCAAGCCGATCGCCGTTGACTGCTGGAACCGCGCCGAATTCCCGATGGACCTGATTCCGAAGCTTGCCGAGATCGACCTGGTCAGCCCGGTCCGGAGGCAGGGCTACTCCAACCTCTTCGCGGGCCTGCTGCACGCCGAGACAACCCGTGCCGACACCTCGATTGCGACCTTTATCGGCGTCCACGACGGACTCTTCACCGGTTCCATCGAGGCGCTGGCTTCCCAGGAGCAGCAGGAAGCGTGGCTGCCGGACATCTACTCGCTCAAGAAGATCGGCGCGTTCGGCCTCACCGAACCCCTCGGCGGATCCGACGTCGCGGGTGGCACCCGCACCACAGCCCGCAAGGAGGGGGACAGCTGGATCCTCAACGGAGCCAAGCGCTGGATCGGCAACGCCACGTTCTCCGACTGGGTGGTCATCTACGCCCGCGACCTCGCCGACAACCAGGTTAAGGGCTTCCTTGTGGACACCAAGACCGAGGGCTACAGCGCCACCAAGATCGAGAACAAGATCTCGCTGCGCACCGTGCAGAACGCCGACATCACCCTCGAGAACGTCGTGGTCCCGGACTTCTTCAAGCTCGCAAACGCCAACAGCTTCCGCGACACGAACAAGGTCCTCAAGGTCACCCGGCTGGCTGTTGCCTGGCAGGCGGTCGGCCAGCAGCTCGCCGCCTTCGATGTCGCCCGCCGCTACGCCGTGGAGCGCAGCCAGTTCGGGCGCCCGATCGCCTCCTTCCAGCTGGTGCAGCACCAGCTCGTGCAGATCCTTGGCAATGCTGTCAGCTCGATGGGCATGATGGTTCGGCTCGCCCAGCTGGAGGATTTGGGCCAGGCCAAGGACGAGCAGTCAGCCCTGGCCAAGGCCTTCACCACGGCCCGCATGCGCGAGAGTGTGGCCCTGGGCCGCGGCATCCTCGGCGGCAACGGGATCGTGACCGACTACGAGATGGCCAAGATCTTCTCGGATGCCGAGGCCATCTACTCCTACGAGGGCACCCACGAGATCAACACCCTCGTCACCGGCCGGGCGATCACGGGCATCTCCGCGATCGTCTAGGAAACGGCCCCACGGCGCACGGCGGCCCCAAGACGCCCCGCGCCCGGCAGCCGGCAGCCGGCACCACGGCCCGCGGCCCTTCGTCCTGAACCGCCCGCCGCGCCCCTATCCGGGTGCGGGATCAAGGGGAGGCAGCAGCACGGAGGGCCGCAGGTCTGTCACGAAGGCCAGCGGATTGAGGTACTCCTCGCCGCGGCGGACGCCCCAGTGGACGCAGGGCGCTGGTGTGCAGTGGCCGGGCTGGATCCACCCCAGGACATCCCCCTCCGCGACGGCGGCGCCCGCCGCAAGATCGCTGCGAACCGCCTCGAAGCTGCTCCGCAGCCCGGCGCCATGGTCGACGGTGATGAGCGCACGGTCCACCACAATGCCGGAAAAGCTCACCTTTCCGGACGCCGGCGAGGTGACCGGGGCGCCGTCGTGCGATGCCCGGAGATCCACGCCGCGGTGACCGCTCAGCCACGGTCTTGCCGGCGGATCAAAGGCGCGCAGAACAGCTGGCCGGGGATTCAGCGGCCAGCTCCATCCGGCGGTCACCATGCCGGGGCCGGTCGCGGAGCCGGGATCCGGTCCTCGGCTTGCGGACACCGCAACAGGGGATAACGCCAGAAGCAGTGCGGCAGCAGGGACGGCAACATACGCCGGAGTTTTCATGAATCAAGCCTGCTGCTGGCGCCGGATCGACGAAAGCGCCCGCCCGGCGTATGTGGATAAGCGCAAAAGGCGGCACGCGGACAATGCCGCCGGCCACCCCGGGCGGGGCCCCGCATGGCGCCCGTTCCGGCGGGGGCGACGGCCCCCCGCCCGCCCCCGCCCGGTCCCGGTCCTGCCCTCCGCCAGCCCCCGCAAACCGTCCACTCCGGCACCGCCCCTGTAGTACAGTTGGTGGAGCAGTTTGCTGTGACCTCACGCTTGATCAAGGTAATTGTCTAAGCCGGCACGCCTCATTCAGGGGTGCGGGGGAGCAGCGGCTGACTACGCGTATCCAGCCCTCCTCATTCGGAGCTTTCACTCTTCGGGGTGCGGAGGACTGTGCTTCTTTCGGTCCGGGCCTGTGGCCCGGTGGAGAAGCGCAGTGGATGCCAGGAGCGCCGCCCGCCTGGGGGGTGCTAATCAACCGTCAACTATTGGCAGGGTAAGACAGCCCATGGGCTGTCTCATGAATGACCTGCCGGAAGGAGCGCCGGCATGCCCGTCGTAACTATGCGCCAGCTGCTTGACAGCGGCGTCCACTTTGGACACCAGACCCGCCGTTGGAACCCGAAGATGAAGCGATTCATCTTCACGGAGCGCAACGGCATCTACATCATTGACCTGCAGCAGTCGCTGTCCTACATCGACCGTGCCTACGAGTTCGTGAAGGCCACCGTTGCACACGGCGGCACTGTTCTCTTCGTTGGCACCAAGAAGCAGGCACAGGAATCCATCGCCGAGCAGGCCACCCGCGTTGGCCAGCCGTACGTCAACCAGCGTTGGCTCGGCGGTATGCTGACCAACTTCCAGACGGTCTCCAAGCGCATCCAGCGCATGAAGGAACTCGAAGAGATCGACTTCGACGACGTCGCCGGTTCCGCTTACACCAAGAAGGAACTGCTGCTCCTTCGCCGCGAACTCACCAAGCTGGAAACCAACCTCGGTGGTATCCGCAACCTGACGAAGGCGCCTTCCGCGCTGTGGATCGTTGACACCAAGAAGGAACACCTTGCTGTCGACGAAGCCAAGAAGCTGAACATCCCGGTTGTTGCCATCCTGGACACCAACTGCGATCCGGACGAAGTCGACTTCCCGATCCCGGGTAACGACGACGCCATCCGCTCCGTCAACCTGCTGACCCGCGTTGTTGCTGACGCCGTTGCTGAGGGCCTGATCGCCCGCAACCAGCGCGCCACCGGCACCACGGAAGCTCCGGTAGAGCCGCTGGCCGAGTGGGAGCGCGAGCTCCTCGAAGGCAGCAAGGCCGAAGAGGCCGCTGCCGCTCCGGCCGCAGAAGCCGCTCCGGCTGAAGAGGCACCCGCCGCAGAGGCCGCCCCGGCGGCTGTTGAGGCACCCGTCGAGGCCGCTCCGGCTGCCGACGACGCCGCCGGCGAAGCCAAGTAGTCACACAGACTGCCGGCCCAGCCGACAAGTAAACCCGGATCTCCCCACACGCTCTGCGCGTCAGGGGAACTGACAGGATGGCCGCTCACTTCTGTGAGCTGCCGTCCTGTCAGTCCGTACACCACATAAAATTTCTAGACAGAGGGGTTCACATGGCGAACTACACTGCCGCTGATATCAAGGCTCTGCGCGAGCGCACGGGCGCCGGCATGATGGATGTCAAGAAGGCTCTTGACGAGGCCAACGGTGACGCCGAGAAGGCCATCGAAATCATCCGCATCAAGGGCCTCAAGGGCGCCACCAAGCGCGAGGGCCGCTCCACCGCGGAAGGCCTGGTTGCCGCCAAGGTCGCCGGCGGCGTTGGCGTAATGATTGAAGTCAACTGCGAGACCGACTTCGTTGCGAAGGCTGACAAGTTCATCCAGCTCGCCGACAAGGTCCTGGCTGTCGCCGTCGAGTCCGGCGCTGCCGATCTCGAGACCCTGCTCGCCACCGAGGTCGACGGCAAGCCGCTGTCCGAGGTCGTCGTCGAAGAGGGCGCCGTTCTGGGCGAGAAGGTTGTTGTCCGCCGTATCGCCCGCCTCGAAGCCGCCACGGTCGACGCTTACCTGCACAAGACCTCCAAGGATCTCCCGGCCCAGGTCGGCGTGCTGTTCGCTGTTGACGGCGAAGGCGAAGCAGCTGCAACCGCGGCCCACGACATCGCCGTTCACGTTGCTGCGATGTCCCCGAACTACCTCTCCCGCGAGGACGTTCCGGCCGAGCTCGTCGAGTCCGAGCGTCGCATCGCTGAGGAGACTGCCAAGGCTGAAGGCAAGCCCGAAGCAGCCATGACCAAGATTGTGGAAGGCCGTGTCACTGGCTTCTATAAGGGCGAGGTTCTCCTCGACCAGGCATTCGCCAAGGATGCCAAAAAGTCTGTCGCGCAGGTCCTCGAAGAGGCCGGCGTCAAGGGCACCGCATTCGCGCGTTTCCGCGTCGGTTCCTAGCCAGACTCCGGTCAGACGCTTAGTCTGACACTAGTCAGACACGCTGAGGGGGTGGTCACTGCGGTGGCCGCCCCTTTTGCATGCACAGGGTATGCACGCAGGGTTTGCCTGCAGGTCATAAACCCGGGAGACCTTCCCGGGGCGCGGTCCCGGGACCGGGCGGAATGACGCCTTTGGTCCCCGGCACGATACCCTTTTTCAGAGTTCACCAACGGGAGGCACCATGGAAACCGTCACTACTTCAGCCCAGCCAAAGAAGAGCCGGCGCCGAGTCCTGTTGAAGCTGTCGGGCGAGGTCTTCGGCGGCGGGAAGCTCGGCGTTGATCCTGACACCGTCCGCGGCGTGGCCAAGCAGATCGCCGCAGCAGTCCCCGACGTCGAGGTTGCGATCGTCGTCGGCGGCGGAAACTTCTTCCGCGGCGCCCAACTGTCCCAGAGTGGCATGGACCGTTCCCGCGCCGACTACATGGGCATGCTCGGCACGGTCATGAACTGCCTGGCCCTCCAGGACTTCCTGGAACAGGCCGGCGTCGAAACCCGTGTCCAGAGCGCCATCACCATGGGCCAGGTCGCAGAAGCGTACATTCCGCGCCGCGCGATCCGCCACATGGAAAAGGGCCGTGTCGTCATCTTCGGCGCCGGCGCCGGACTGCCGTACTTCTCCACCGACACCGTGGCCGCCCAGCGCGCCATGGAGGTCCACGCCGATGTCGTCCTGATGGCCAAGAGCGGCGTCGACGGCGTCTACACCGCGGACCCGAAGAAGGACCCCACGGCCGAGAAACTGCACCACCTCAGCTACGACGACGCCCTGCGCCGCGACATCCGGGTAATGGACCAGACCGCCATGACCATGTGCAAGGACAACAACCTCACGATGGTCGTGTTCGGCATGGAAGGCGAAGGCAACGTCACCCGCGCCATTCTGGGCGAGGACCTGGGCACCGTCGTCACCCCCTAGCAACGGCTAGGATGTTTTCAGGACAGTTCCGCTCCCCGGATCCGGGGCAGGCCGACGGAACACCACCAAGACAGTGCAGCATCCCGCCGGCGGCGGGTGCACCAATTTCTGAGGAGAGACCGTGATCGAAGAAACCTTGCTCGAAGCCGGGGAAAAGATGGACAAGGCGGTTGAAGTAGCCAAGGAAGACTTCGCCTCGATCCGGACCGGCCGCGCCACCCCGGGCCTCTACAACAAGGTCCTCGTGGACTACTACGGTTCCCCGACGCCGCTGCAGCAGCTGGCCTCCTTCGCCGTCCCGGACGCCCGCACCATCCTCATCACGCCCTTCGACAAGACCGCCCTGCGCGATATCGAGCGCGCGCTGAGCGACTCCGAGGTCGGCGCCAACCCGTCGAACGACGGCAACGTCATCCGGATCACCATCCCGGACCTCACGCAGGAGCGCCGCAAGGAATACGTCAAGATCGTCAAGTCCAAGGGCGAGGACGCCAAGGTGTCCATCCGCAACATCCGCCGTAAGGCCAAGGAAACCCTGGACAAGCTGGTCAAGGACGGCGATGCCGGTGAGGACGAGGGCAGCCGTGGCGAAAAGGAACTGGATGCCATGACCAAGGCTCACGTCGACGGGATCGACGAACTGCTCAAGCGCAAGGAAGCCGAGCTGCTAGAGGTCTGATGGCGCAGGAACAGGGGGACCCCGGGGCGGACGTCCGGGGGCGGGGGAAGCAGCGGAGGAATCCGACGCCCAAAGCCGGCAGGAATCTGCCCGCCGCTACTGCGGTGGGCCTGGGCCTGCTCGGGGTTGTCCTCGGCGGACTGCTGTTTTTTCCGCTGGGGTTCGTGCTCATTGTCACTGCCTTCGGGGTCTTTGGTGTGTGGGAAGTCTTCCGGGCACTGGAAACCACCGGCACCAGGCTGCCGATTGTTCCGGTGATGACCGGCACGGTTGCGATGCCGGCGGCCGCCTACTTCGGCGGCACCGAAAGCCTCCTGTTCGCGATGGTGCTCAGCAGCGTCGCGGCCCTGATCTGGCGGTCCATGGAAGGTGCTGCCGGTTCCGCGCGCAGTATCTTCGCCGGTGTCTTCACCCTGGCCTGGATCCCGTTCCTGATCAGCTTCGCCCTGCTGCCGCTGCGCCCCTTTGCGGGGGAGACACCAGTGAGGCTGTGGCCCGACGGCGTTGTTCCCCCCGGAGCGTGGCAGATTGCCACCATCCTGCTGCTGGTGGTCGCCAACGACACCTTCGGGTACCTCGTGGGGGCCTCCCTCGGCAAGCACCCGATGGCGCCGAAGATCAGTCCAAAAAAGACCTGGGAAGGTTTCGCCGGATCCCTTGCCGGCGCCACGGTAGTCGGAGTGCCCGCCGCCATCTTCCTGCTGGACAAGCCCTGGTGGTTCGGTGTCGTCCTGGCCGTGGGCATGGTGGCCGCGGCCACTGCCGGAGACCTCTCCGAGTCCATGGTGAAACGTGAACTCGGGATCAAGGACATGAGCAGCATCCTGCCCGGCCACGGCGGGGTCATGGACCGGCTGGACTCGATCGCCTTCGCGTGTCCGGTGGCATACATCCTCTACTCCGTCTTTGCCGGCGTGTGAGACACCCGCTTTTCCACCTTCCGGCCCCTAGAATGGTGCCGGCCACACCCGTCGAACGGCATTGAAGGAACAACAGAACAGTGGACATTCAGCGGCATATTCCTGCGTCCTTTGACCGCGTGCAGCGGACCGGGTACGGCTACAACGCCAAGCAGGTCGACCAGTTCATGCAGCGCGCACGGGTGTCATTTGAAGCGCCCCAGTCCGCCGCCCGCGCGGTCAAGAGCGGGGACGTCAGGGCGGTCTCCTTCGACCCCGTCAAGGGCGGCTATGCGGCGGCCGGCGTGGACGCGGCCCTGGACCGGCTGGAGGATGCCCTTGCCCTGCGGGAACGCGATGAACTCGTGGCCGAACGCGGCGAGGAAGCATGGCTCCGCGAGATCGGCCGGCTCGCCGGCCTGCTCCGCGGGCGTCTGCACCGCCCGGACGGGCAGCGCTTCCGGCGCCCGGGCAAGGCCAAAGCCCGCAGCTACAACACCACGGACGTGGATGATCTCTGCCACGATCTGATCGGATACCTCGACAAGGACAAGCCGCTGAGCGTGGACAGTGTCCGCCGCGCCGTCTTCCGTCCCGCCGTCGGCAAGGACGGCTACGAGGAAAACCAGGTGGACGCCTTCCTGGACCGGGCCGTCGAACTCATGGCCGCCATCGATTGAGCGCCTTCAGCGTTCGGTGACCAGCGGCCGTTCCGGAGTGTGCAGCCGCGTCATGAGCCGGGTGATGCCCCGCGGCACGCGCTTCCTGGTGGCCCGCGACGCCAGGACCATCACGGCGAACGCGGCCGGCACCGTCCAGGCGGCGGGCTGCGCCAGCCACGACGGGGTTCCGCCGGCACCCAGTACGGCCCCGGCCACCATGGCCCCGCCGCACAGCAGGGCCCCCGTCGCCATGCCGGCGATCGCCCCGGCGTCGGTCAGACCGCGCCACCAGATGCCCAGCAGGAGCACCGGGCAGAGCGTGGACGCGGTAAACGCAAACACCATCCCCACACTGCCGGCCAATGCGAGCGAACCCGTCATGGAGGCCAGGCCCAGCGGGACCAGCGCCGAGATCACGGCCGCCCGGCGGAAGCCCTTCACACTGCCGCCGAAGAGATCCTGGCTGATGACCCCGGCAAGGGAGACCACCAGCCCGGACGTCGTGGACAGGAATGCGGCAAACGCCCCGGCGACCACCAGGGCGGACAGCAGATCACCCGCCATTCCGTCCACCAGCTCCCCGGGGAGCAGCAGCACCAGCGCATCGGCCTGCCCGCTTTGGGCCAGTTCGGGGGCGAACATCCGGCCGATCAGCCCGTACGCGGTCGGGAAGAGGTAGAACACCGACAACAGGCCCAGGACGATCAGGGTGGTCCGGCGGGCCGACTGCCCGTCGGGGTTCGTGTAGAAGCGCACCAGCACGTGCGGCAGCCCGAGCGTCCCGAACAGCAGCGCCACCAGCAGGGAAATGTTCTGGTACATCCCCGCCGGAGCCGCGCCCGTCGGGTTCACATACGCTTCCGCGACGGCGGGGGTTCCGGAGTCCGCCAGCACGAAGAGAATAAAAAGGACCGGCACCGCCAGTGCCGTCAGTTTCAGCCAGTACTGGAACGCCTGGACAAAGGTAATGGAGCGCATGCCGCCCGCCACCACCGTGATGCAGACGACGGCGACCACGGCCACCATCCCCACCCACGCCGGCAGCCCGGTGGTGATCCGGATCGCCAGTGCCGCGCCGTGGAGTTGCGGGACGATATAGAGCCAGCCGACCATCACGACGACGATGCTCGTGACGCTGCGGACCGCCCGGGAGTCGAGCCGCGCTTCGGTGAAGTCGGGAATCGTGTAGGCGCCGGAGCGGCGGAGCGGAGCGGCAACGAAGAGCAGCAGCATCAGGTAGCCGGCGGTGTACCCCACAGGAAACCACAGGGCATCCGTGCCGGAGAGCAGGATCAGCCCGGCGACGCCGAGGAAGCTCGCCGCCGAGAGGTATTCGCCGCCGATCGCGGAGGCGTTCCACCAGGGCCGGACCGTCCGTGACGCCACGTAGAAGTCACCGGTGGTGCGCGAGATCCGCAGCCCGTAGAAGCCGATGACGGCCGTGGCCAGCGAGACGGCGGCGAACGCCGCGATGCCGACGGCCGGGTTCACGGTCGCCTCACTTGTCACCGACGAGATCCCGGTAACGGGCCTCGTTCCGGGCTGCCGTCCGGATATACAGCCAGGCGCTGAGCCCGATCACCGGATAGATCCCGGCGCCCAGCAGCACCCAGTCGAAGGGCAGACCCATAATCGTTGACTCAGCGAGGCCCGGGACCAGTCCCAGCATGAGCGGGAACGCGACAAGGATCAGCAGGAATCCGGCGGCCACGACCACGCCAAGCCTTAACTGCGATCGGATCAGCGAGCGGACAAACACCTGGCCGGCGTCGGATTCCTCGGCGGCGTCGCGCGAATCGGCGGCCGACCGTGCGGCTGGCAGCGCGCCGCTTCCCGGCGGAAGGGTGCGGGGGGCAGTGACGCGGACGCGGGTCATGCCTGCGGCCGGATCCGGGTGGCCTCGAGCTTTTCCCGCACGGAGGGCAGGTGCCGCCGGCTGATGGGCAGTTCGGCCCCCGCCACGGTGACACTGGGCCGGGCGGCGGCAAGCTTCATATGGCTGACATGGTTCAGCGCGATGAGGTAGGAGCGGTGGATCCGCAGGAACCCGGCTTCGGCCCACTGCTGTTCCAGATCGGCCAGCGGGACCCGGATGAGGTAGCTGGCGTCCGCGGTGTGCAACCTGGCGTAGTCGCCCTGTGCCTGGACGTAGGTGACGTCTTCGCGGCGGATCATCTTGGTGGTTCCGCCGAGGTCCACGGTGATCATCTCCGGCCGCGGGGCACCTTCCTTGAGCAGCTCGCTGATCCTGCCGATCGACTTCGCCAGCCGCTCGGCGCGGACGGGTTTCAGCAGGTAGTCCACGGCGGCCAGGTCGAACGCTTCCAGGGCGCAGTCCTCATCGGCAGTGACGAACACGACCGCGGGGGGATTGCTGCTGCGCGCGATGACGCGGGCGATGTCCAGGCCCGAGAGTCCGGGCATGTGGATGTCGAGGAACACGGCGTCAACGTCCTCGGCGTCGAGGGCCCGCAGGGCCTCGGTCCCGGAAGACGCGCGGTGGATGGTGCCGATCCGGTCGTCCCGGCCGAGCAGGAAGGCCAGTTCCTCCACGGCGGGCAGCTCGTCGTCGGCGACGAGGACGTTAATCATGGTCCAAGACTAACGCCGGAGGCGGATGGCCCCTATCAGGCATCGTGGCGTGGCTGGGACTTGGGGACGCGCATCGTGATCAGGGTGCCTTCGCCGGGAGCCGTCTCGATCACCAGGCCGTGTTCGTCGCCGTAGACCTGGCGCAGCCGGGCATCGACGTTGCGCAGCCCGACATGCTCGCCGCCGCCGTGCCCGGCAAGGACTGCCTGCAGCTGTTCCGGATCCATGCCCACACCGTCGTCCTCGATGGTCACCTCAGCGAAGGCACCGGCATCGTTGGCCGTGATGGAAATGTGGCCGGGCCCCTCCTTGGCCTCGAGGCCGTGCCGGACCGCGTTTTCCACCAGCGGCTGCAGGCTCAGGAAGGGGATTACGGTACTGAGCACTTCAGGGGCAATCCGCAGGCTCACCTGCACACGGTCGCCGAACCGGGCCCGTTCCAGCAGCAGGTAGCGGTCGATGCAGCGCAGCTCCTCGGCAAGGGTGGTGAAGTCCCCGTGCCGGCGGAAGGAATAGCGGGTGAAGTCGGCGAACTCCACCACCAGCTCCCGGGCCCTGACCGGATCGGTGTTGATGAAGGACGCGATCGCGTTCAGGGAGTTGTAGATGAAGTGCGGGCTGATCTGCGCCCGGAGCGCACGCACCTCGGCCTCCATCAGCAGCGTGCGGGACGCGTCGAGTTCGGCCAGTTCCACCTGCGTGGCCACCCAGTCGGCCACCTCGCTGGTGGCCCGGACCAGCCCGGCACCGGCCGCCGGGGCGAAGGCCGCCACGACGCCCACCACCCGGGTCCCGGCCCTGATCGGGGCGATCACAGCGGCGCGTTCGACGTCGGCGCGGGTCGCCACGGTGCCCTTGCCCTGAGCGAGTTCCTGCACTTCGCCGGCCGGAATGACGGCGGTATGGCCGCCGTCGAGCACTCCGGCCGCGAGCTCCATCAGCAGCGGTTTGAACGCCTCCCCGGCACCGTCCCAGGCCAGCACGCCATTGGTATCCGTGATCGCCAGCGCGTCGCAGCCCAGCAGGCTGCGCAGCTGCCGGCTGGCTTTGGCGGCGCCGGCGGGATTCAGGCCTGTCCTCAGGTGCTGGCCGGCGCGCGAGGCCGCATGCAGCGTCTTGTAGGTGGCCCGTTCGGCGTCCGTGCCAAGCTCCCGGAAGGAGCGGAGCACCTTGAGTCCAACGGCGGCGACGACGGCGATCGCCGCAGCGATCACGGCGATGGCGGCGGCGATGAACAGGGGAGAGTCGGGCATGGGCCCAGCGTATCGCGGCACCTGCCGGGCAGGGGCCGAAGGGGCTCCGGACGCTGCCGCGGGCACCGTTGAGCGCAGCATCCCGACCGCTGAGCGACGCAGGGCCGGACGGTTCTGGAAGTTGACTGGCCCACGCGAGAGAGTGATTGCAGTCACATTGGCCGGAGGACTGTTCGGAGCAGGCCAAGGCAGCCGGTGTGGACTCACAAGTCTCAATGAGGAGGAACGATGGGTCACGAAGCCCAAGAAACGGACGCCACGGCGGACGTGGACTTCAAGGAAGTCCAATCGACGCCGCGGTTCCAGGAACTGCGCAAGCGTCAACGCAGCTTTGTCTTTCCGATGGCCATTGCATTCCTGCTCTGGTACTTCGCCTATGTCATCCTGGCCGACTACGCGGTGGAATTCATGTCCACCAAGGTCTGGGGCAACATCAACGTCGGCCTGATCATGGGCCTGCTTCAGTTCGTGACCACGTTCGCCATCACCGGCTGGTACGTCAGCTACTCGAACCGGAAGCTTGACCCGATCGCAGCGGAAATCCGCAACGAAATCGAAGGCCACGAATTCGACAAGCATGGCAACAAGATTAACGGGGTAGAGAAATGACGTTTATGGTCCCCGCAGTGGTCGTTGAGGATCTCAAGGAAACCACGCTGCTGAACATGGGCATTTTCGCCCTGTTCGTGGCGATCACGATGATCATCGTGATCAAAGCAAGCAAAAACAACAAGACGGCCGCCGACTACTACGCCGCCGGACGGTCCTTCACCGGATCCCAGAACGGCACCGCCATCGCAGGCGACTACCTCTCGGCGGCCTCGTTCCTGGGGATCACCGGAGCCATCGCCATCAACGGCTACGACGGCTTTATGTACTCCATCGGCTTCCTGGTCGCCTGGCTCGTCGCCCTGCTGCTCGTGGCCGAACTGCTGCGTAACACCGGCAAGTTCACCATGGCCGACGTCCTCTCCTTCCGGCTCAAGCAGCGCCCCGTGCGCATCGCGGCGGCCATCTCCACCCTCGCGGTCTGCTTCTTCTACCTCCTGGCCCAGATGGCCGGAGCCGGCACCCTGATCTCCCTGCTCCTGGGCATCAGCGACTGGGGCGGACAGGCGCTGGTCATCATCGTCGTCGGCGCCCTGATGATCATGTATGTACTGATCGGCGGTATGAAGGGCACTACCTGGGTCCAGATCATCAAGGCCGTGCTCCTGATTGCCGGCGCTGCCGTCATGACCCTCATGGTCCTCGCCGTCTACGGCTTCAACCTCTCCGCCCTGCTGGGCGGCGCGGTGGAAGCCTCAGGCAACCAGAACCTCCTGAACCCGGGCCTGCAGTACGGCAAGACTGAAACCTCCAAGATCGACTTCATGTCCCTGGCGCTGGCCCTCGTGCTTGGCACCGCGGCCCTGCCCCACGTACTGATGCGCTTCTACACGGTTCCGACCGCCAAGGAAGCCCGCAAGTCCGTGGTCTGGTCCATCTGGCTGATCGGCCTGTTCTACCTGTTCACCCTGGTCCTGGGCTTCGGTGCTGCAGCACTGGTTGGCGCTGAAACGATCAAGGGCGCCCCGGGCGGCGTCAACTCCGCCGCACCGCTGCTGGCGTTCCACCTCGGTGGGCCGCTGCTGCTCGGCTTCATTTCGGCGGTGGCGTTCGCCACCATCCTGGCCGTCGTCGCCGGCCTCACGATCACCGCGGCGGCGTCGTTCGCCCACGATATCTATGCCAGCGTCATTGCCAAGGGCAAGGCCGACGCCGCCACCGAGGTCAAGGTGGCGCGGCGCACCGTGGTCGTCATCGGCGTGCTGGCCATTATCGGCGGCATTTTCGCCAACGGACAGAACGTGGCATTCCTGGTGGCCCTCGCCTTCGCAGTGGCGGCCTCGGCCAACCTGCCCACCATCCTGTACTCGCTGTACTGGCGCAAGTTCACCACCCAGGGCGCCATCTGGAGCATGTACGGCGGGCTCGGCTCGGCGATCATCCTGATCGCGCTGTCCCCGGTGGTCTCGGGTGCCAAGACGTCCATGATCCCGGGCGCCAACTTCGCGATCTTCCCGCTCAGCAACCCCGGCATCGTCTCCATCCCGCTCGCGTTCTTCCTGGGCTGGCTCGGTTCGGTGCTGGATAAGAACGTGGAAGACATCACCAAGCAGGCCGAAATGGAAGTCCGCTCCCTCACGGGTGTGGGCGCCGAAAAGGCCGTCGACCACTAAGCACCAACCGCTGGTGATCTCACCGGCTGACACACACAGCAGGAGCCCCCGTGCAACAGCACGGGGGCTCCTGCCGTTGTGGGGCGTGGCGCCGCCGGCGGTCCCGCCGCGGGGCCCCTTAGCCTTCGGCGGAGCCACGTTCCAGCAGCGGCTGGATCCGGAACGGGATCAGCTCACCCATGGCCAGTGCGGTGTCCGTCCGGTCGACGCCGTCGCAGGCCAGGATCTTGCCGGTGATCCGGAACAGGTCCTCCGCGTCGAGCGCGACCACCCGGAGCAGCAGGTCAGCCGAGCCGGTCAGGCCGTAGCCCTCCAGGATCTCCGGAATATCGGCCAGTTCCACCGCCAGCGTGCCCAGCTTCTGCTGCTGGACGTGCACCGAGATGAAGGCCATCAGCGGATAGCCCAGCGCGGCCGGATTGATGCGCCGCTCAAAGGACAGGAACACGTGTTTCTTCTCCAGCTGGGCCATCCGGGCCTGCACGGTATTCCGTGACAACCCCAGTTTCTGCGCCAGCGCCACCACGGTCCGGCGGGGGTCCCGGGCCATGGCCGAAAGTAGGCGGGTGTCGGTGCCATCCAAGGGTTGCATAATGCGCAAGATTAGCACGGTGCCAAGGCGCCAGACAGTGCAGAATGCTCAATCTATGCGCAGGTGGTTGTACCCAATGGGTGTTGTGAGTAGGGTCACAACTATCCGGGGCAACGGCGCCCGGGCGGCTGGCGCGCACCGGGATCACGAGTCCCGCGGGCACCGGTCAGACGACGTCAGAAGGTGCGTACAACTGTGTTTACCGACGACGCGGGCAAGGGCGGAATTTCCGCCGGGGGCCCCGGGAACAGTGCAGAATCAAACAGGCGGACGGGCGGGGATCTCGTCCAGCTCATCACCCCCGGGGGTGAACGCGTAAGCCACCCCGAGTTCGATCCCTGGGTCCAGGACGTCAGCGACGAACAGCTCGGCGCGCTGTATGAAGACATGGTGGTCATCCGGCGGATCGATGCCGAGGCCACCGCCCTGCAGCGCCAGGGTGAACTCGCCCTCTGGCCGCCGCTGCTGGGCCAGGAAGCCTCCCAGATCGGTTCGGCCCGTGCGCTGCGTGGGGACGACTTCGTCTTCCCCAGCTACCGCGACAACGGTGTGGCCTACTGCCGCGGGGTGAACCCCGAGGACATCGTCAAAGCCTGGCGGGGCAATGCCCTGGCCGGCTGGGACCCCTACACGGTCAACGTCGCAACCCAGCAGATCATCATCGGCGCCCAGACCCTGCACGCCACCGGCTATGCCATGGGAATCCAGAACGACGGCGCCGACTCGGTCGCCGTGGCCTACTTCGGCGACGGCGCCACGAGCGAGGGCGACGTCAACGAGGCCCTGGTGTTCGCCGCCAGCTTCCAGTCCCCGGTGGTCTTCTTCTGCCAGAACAACCACTGGGCAATCTCCGAGCCCGTCCGGCTGCAGTCGCACATCCAGATCGCGGACCGCGCGGCAGGCTTCGGCATCCCCAGCATGCGGGTGGACGGGAACGACGTCCTGGCCGTGATGGCGGCAACCCGGATCGCGACCGACCGCGCACGTCATGGCGGCGGACCCACCTTCATCGAGTCCGTCACCTACCGGATGGGCCCGCACACCACAGCGGATGATCCCACCCGCTACCGGGACGCGAACGAACTCGAGGACTGGGCCGCCAAGGACCCGATCGCCCGGCTGAAGTCGCTGCTGGAGCGCAAGGGACTGCTCACCGACGAGCTCGAAACCGCCGTCGCCGCCAAAGCGGACGCCGTCGCCAAGGCGCTGCGGTCCGGCACCATCAACATGCCCGAGCCGCAGCCGCTGGACATCTTCAAGCACGTCTACAGCACGCCGCATTCCCCGCTGGAGACCCAGCAGGACCACTATTCCCGTTACCTGGCTTCCTTCGGCGATCCCGCGGAAGCCGCTACTGAAGAAGGTGCACGCTGATGACGCAGATGACCTTTGCCCGAGCCATCAATTCGGGCCTGCGCAAGTCCCTCGAAAACGATCCCAAGGTGATCCTCATGGGCGAGGACATCGGCGCCCTCGGCGGCGTCTTCCGCGTCACGGACGGCCTGCAGAAGGACTTCGGCAAGCACCGCGTCGTGGACACCCCGCTCGCCGAGTCCGGCATTATGGGCACCGCGGTGGGCCTGGCCTACCGCGGGTACCGCCCGGTGGTGGAGATCCAGTTCGACGGTTTCATCTACCCGGCGTTCGACCAGATCGTCAGCCAGGTTGCCAAGATGCACTACCGCACCCAGGGTGCGGTCAAGATGCCCATCACCATCCGCGTGCCCTTCGGCGGCGGCATCGGATCCCCGGAACACCATTCCGAGTCACCGGAGGCCTACTTCACCCATACCTCGGGCCTGCGCGTGGTCAGCGTCTCCAACCCGCAGGACGCCCACACCATGATCCAGCAGGCCATCGCCTCGGATGATCCGGTGCTTTATTTCGAACCCAAGCGCCGCTACCACGACAAGGGCGAGGTGGACGAGACCCAGGACCTCAGCGCCGCCCTGTCAATGGAGAAGGCCCGCGTCGTCACCGAAGGCCAGGACGTGACGCTCGTGGCCTACGGCCCGCTCGTCAAGACGGCCAAGGACGCCGCGCTCGCCGCCGCTGACGAGGGAGTCTCGGTCGAGGTCATCGACCTGCGCTCGCTCGCCCCGCTGGACTTCGCGACCCTGGAAGCCTCGGTCCGGAAGACCGGCCGGCTGGTCATCACGCATGAAGCCTCCCAGACCGGCGGCATCGGCGCCGAAGTGGCCGCCAGCATCACCGAACGCTGTTTCTACCACCTCGAGGCTGCCCCGGTCAGGGTCACCGGCTTCGACGTTCCGTACCCGTACTCGAAGCTTGAGATGCACCACCTCCCGGGCCTGGACCGCATTCTGGACGGCGTCGACCGCGCTCTGGGCCGCCCCAACTCCCTGAGCGGGCTGGAAGGATGAGCGCCACCATGATCAAGGAATTCAGGCTGCCGGACCTCGGTGAAGGTCTGACTGAATCGGAAATTGTCGCGTGGAAGGTCGCGGTGGGGGATACCGTCGCGCTCAACCAGATCATCGCGGAGGTGGAAACTGCCAAGGCCGTCGTCGAGTTGCCCTCACCGTTCGCCGGTGTGGTCTCGGCCCTGCACGAACAGCCCGGCACCGTCGTGGAGGTCGGCAAGCCGATCGTCTCCTTCGAAGTGGAGGGCGACGACGGCGGTCCCGCCGGCGGCTCCGGAACGGCCGGAGGCGGGGACGCAGACGCGCCCGCCAAACGCGAAGCGAACCTCGTCGGCTACGGCGCCGTCCTGGAGACTTCCGGCCGCCCGGCCCGCCGCGCCCGCAGCTTCGCTGCCGCGGTGGTTCCGGTGGTTCCGGTGGTTCCGGTGGCTCCGGTGGTTCCGGAGGCCGGGCGTGTTGGGACCCTGCCTGCGTCCGAATCCGAGGAACGCCCGCGGTCCACGCCGCCGGTGCGCAAGCTTGCCAAAGATCTCGGCGTCGACCTCGTTTTGGTCACCGGCACCGGGGAGTCCGGGCTCATCACCCGGGACGACGTCCGCAACTTCGTCGGCGGGGGTGAGAAGCCGGTTGCACCCCGGGACCTGGCCGGTGTGTCAGCGCAGGCTCCCGCCGCGGCGCAGGGCGAGCGGGAAACCAGGACGCCGATCAAGGGCGTGCGCAAGTTCACCGCGGCCGCCATGGTCTCCAGTGCGTTCACCGCACCGCATGCCACGGAGTTCCTCACCATTGACGTAACCCCGACCATGGAGCTGCTGGCGAAGCTCAAGGCCAGCCGCGCGTTTGCCGGCTACAAGCTCACGCCGCTGACCCTCGTGGCCAAGGCCGTGCTCATCGCGCTGAAGAACCACCCCACGCTCAACACCTGCTGGGATGAAGCCAGGCAGGAGATTGTCCAGTACAACTACGTGAACCTGGGCATAGCGGCCGCCACCCCGCGCGGCCTGACCGTGCCGAACATCAAGGACGCCGACCGGATGGCCCTGCTGGAGCTCTCCACGGCGCTGACCGAACTGACGGACGCGGCGCGCGCGGGCAGGACCGCTCCGGCCGAGCTCTCCGGGGGCACCATCTCCATCACGAACATCGGGGTCTTCGGCATCGATGCCGGCACGCCCATCCTCAATCCGGGCGAGGCCGCCATTCTGGCCCTCGGTGCCGTGCGGAAGATGCCCTGGGAATACCAGGATGAGGTGGCGCTGCGGCAGGTCATGACGCTCAGCCTGTCCTTCGACCACCGCCTGGTCGACGGCGAGCAGGGCTCCCGGTTCCTGCAGGACCTCGGCGCCATCCTGGCCGATCCGGGCATGGCCCTCGCCATGGTCTAGCGGCGCCGGGCTCACGGCTGCCGGCTGCACTCTCCGTCTTGGGGGCAGCCGGCAGCTTTGTCTTGTGGCAGCTTTGTCTTGTGGCAGTTTTGTCTTGTGGCGGGCCTGGGGGAGCCGTCTAGCCGAGTGGTTCGGGGACGGGCGGGGCCATCAGGGCCGCCAGGGCCATGCTCTGCAGCAGCGGCCGGGCCCGCTTGACCGCAATCCGCCGCCCGTGGCTGCGCACCGAGTGCGGGGTGGAGTTGATCAGGCCGAAGGTGGCGTGGGCGCGCATCCGGAGCTCGGTATCCTCGGTTCCGGGGTGCAGCCCGGCCAGGACCCCGACCCAGAGCTCCACATAGTTGCGCTGCAGCGTGCGGACCTCGGCCTGGTCCTCGTCGGCGAGGTTGCTGAAGTCCTGGTCCTGCACGCGGATGACGTCGGGGTTGCTGAGCGCAAAGTCCACATGGAAACCAACCAGCCGGTGCAGCGCAACGGCGGCGCCGTCGGAATCGGCGATCACGCGCCGGCCGCCGTCGATCAGCTCCTGGCTGACGCTGAGCAGCAGCGCACCCAGGACGGCCTGCTTGCCGGCGAAATGCCGGTACACCGCCGGTCCGCTGACACCGGCGGCCGCGCCGAGGTCCTCCAGGGAGACCCGGTTGAATCCGTCGACGGCGAACAGCGCCGCCGCCGAGGACAGCAGCGCCTGGCGGCGGTTCTCCTTGGCCTGGCTGCGCGGGGTCGTTGGCGGCAGGGCCGCCGGGGGCTGCGTGCCGGTGGTGTTCGTCTCGCTGGGCTCGGTCACCGGCACATCCTTCATTGAGAAATAATCCAGCCGTTCTGTGGCGCAGTGTTGGACATCACAGTTAATAGAGACTAACCTAAATCTCAGTTATGCGGGACTAACCGAAGTTGCTGGAACGGGCGCAGTACAGGTCCCCAGCATGAAGGCCGAGAACGGAAGCAGTCAATGGAGACAATCGCCAGCCAGGTGGACGCCACGAGCGCCGCCTTTGCCGCGAACCGGGACGCCCAGCTGGGGCTGGCCCGCGAGCTGAAGGAACGACTCGCCACGGCCGCACTGGGCGGGCCGGAGAAGTCCCGGGAACGCCACGTGGCCCGCGGCAAGCTCCTGCCCCGGGAACGCATCGACCAGCTGCTGGATGACGGCAGCCCGTTCCTGGAAATCGCGCCGCTTGCCGCCGACGGCATGTACAACGACGACTCGCCCGGCGCCGGTGTTATTGCCGGGATCGGCCTGGTCCACGGCCGCCAGGTGCTGGTGATCTCCAACGACGCCACTGTCAAGGGCGGCACCTACTACCCGCTGACGGTCAAAAAGCACCTCCGGGCGCAGGAAATCGCCCTGGAGAACCGGCTGCCCTGCATCTACCTCGTGGACTCCGGCGGGGCGTTCCTGCCCAAGCAGGACGAGGTCTTCCCGGACAAGGAACACTTCGGCCGGATCTTCTTCAACCAGGCCAAGATGTCCGCGGCCCGGATCCCGCAGATCGCCTCCGTGATGGGCTCGTGCACCGCCGGCGGCGCCTACGTCCCCGCGATGAGCGATGAGACAGTGATCGTCCGCAACCAGGGCACCATCTTCCTGGGCGGCCCGCCGCTCGTGAAGGCCGCGATCGGCGAGATCGTCACGGCCGAGGAACTCGGCGGCGGCGATGTGCACGCCAAGATCTCCGGGGTCACCGACCACCTGGCCGAGAACGATGAGCATGCCCTCCAGATCGTCCGTGACATCGTCTCCACCCTGCCCCGCCCGGCAGCCCCCGCCTGGGAGATCGACACCGTCGTCGAACCCCTGGCGGATCCGGAGGAGCTGTACGGCGCCGTCCCCACCGACGTCAACGCCCAGTACGACGTCCGCGAGGTCATCGCCCGGCTGGTGGACGGCAGCCGCTTCCACGAGTTCAAGAAGAACTACGGCACCACCCTCGTCACCGGTTTCGCGAAGCTGCACGGCCACCCGGTCGGGATCGTCGCGAACAACGGCGTGCTCTTCAGCGAGTCCTCGCTCAAGGGGGCACACTTCATCGAACTCTGCGACCAGCGCGGCATCCCGCTGATCTTCCTGCAGAACCTCTCCGGCTTTATGGTCGGCAAGGACTACGAGCAGGGCGGCATCGCCAAAAACGGCGCCAAGATGGTCACGGCGGTCGCCACGGCCCGGGTGCCCAAACTGACCGTGGTGATCGGTGGCTCCTTCGGCGCCGGCAACTACTCCATGTGCGGGCGGGCCTACTCGCCGCGCTTCCTGTGGATGTGGCCGGCGTCCCGGATCTCGGTGATGGGCGGCAACCAGGCCTCCGGCGTGCTCGCGACGGTGAAGCGGGACCAGTACGAGGCCCGCGGCGAGGAATGGTCCGCCGCGGACGAGGAAGCATTCAAAGCCCCGATCAAAGCCCAGTACGAGGATCAGGGCAGCCCCTACTACTCCACCGCCCGCCTCTGGGATGACGGCGTGATCGACCCCGCGGACACCCGCACCGTCCTGGGACTGGCGCTCGACGTCGTCTCCCGCACCCCGCTGCCGGAGACCTCCTTCGGCCTTTTCCGGATGTGAGCCAACCATGACTCTTTCTTCGTCAACTGCTTCTTCGCCGACTACGACTTCACACAACCCCCTGTTCGGCACCGTGCTCGTCGCCAACCGCGGCGAGATCGCCTGCCGGGTGATCCGTACCCTGCGCGCGCTGGGTATCCGCTCGGTCGCCGTGTATTCCGACGCCGACGCCGGAGCCAGGCACGTGCGCGAGGCCGACCTCGCCGTTCGGATTGGCCCGGCCGCCGCGGCCGAGAGCTACCTGAAGATCGAGGCCATCATCCAGGCCTGCCGCGACACCGGCGCCGACGCCGTGCACCCGGGCTACGGGTTCCTGAGCGAGAACGTGGACTTCGCCCGGGCCCTGGAAAAGGCGGAGATCACCTTCATTGGCCCCGGCGTCGAATCCCTCAACGTTATGGGCGACAAGATCCGCTCCAAGAACCACGTCACGGGCTACGGTGTTCCCGTGGTGCCGGGCATCGCCGAACCCGGCATGACGGACGCGCAGCTCATCGACGCCGCGGCCGGCGTCGGTTACCCGCTGCTGATCAAGCCCTCCGCCGGCGGCGGCGGGAAGGGCATGCACATCGTCGAACGCCCCGAGGACCTGGCAGCCACCCTGGTGACCGCCCGCCGGGTCGCGGCCAGCGCCTTTGGCGATGACACCCTGTTCCTGGAACGCCTCGTCCTGACCCCGCGGCACATCGAGGTCCAGATCCTCGCGGACAACCACGGCAACGTGATCCACCTCGGGGAGCGCGAGTGCTCGCTGCAGCGCCGGCACCAGAAGGTCATCGAGGAGGCGCCCTCCCCGCTGCTGGAGGCCCTGAACGACGGCGGCACGACCCGGGCGCGGATCGGCGAGGCCGCCTGCAACGCCGCCCGCAGCGTCAACTACAGCGGCGCCGGCACCGTGGAATTCCTCGTTTCCGACAAGGCCCCGGACGAGTTCTTCTTTATGGAGATGAACACCCGCCTGCAGGTCGAACACCCGGTCACCGAAATGGTCACCGGCGTCGACCTCGTCGAATGGCAGGTCCGGATCGCGGCCGGCGAGGAACTCACCGTCCGCCAGGAGGACGTCGTGCTCACCGGACACTCGGTGGAGGCGCGCGTCTACGCGGAGGTCCCGGAGAAGAACTTCCTGCCCTCCACCGGGCGGGTCTGGCTGCTGGACGAGGTGCCCGATGACGCAGAGGGCACGGTCCGGGTGGACTCGGCCCTGTTGGAGGGCCTGGAGCTTTCGTCCAACTACGACCCGATGATCTCCAAAGTTATCGCCTGGGGCCAGGACCGCACCGCGGCCCTGGATACCCTTGACAAGGCGCTGGCCGGGTATACGGCGCTGGGCATCGAGACGAACGTCGAATACCTGCGCCTGCTGATCAACGACGCCGACGTCCGCGCCGGCCGGCTCGACACGGGACTGATCGAGCGCAAGATGCCGGAATTCACCTTCCGCCGGGCGGGCGACTTTGAGGCGGTTGCCGCTGCCTTGCACGTCGCTGCCTTGCAGGAGCCCGATGGGCAGGTGCATGGGACAAACCCGTGGGAGCTTCGCGACGGCTGGAGGATTGGTGCCCGCGCCCCGCGGCGGATCAGCCTGGGAACGCCCGACGGCGGTGTCGCCACGGTGGAGGTGTCCGGCTCGGTAGGACACGGCACGGCGACGGTAAGCGTTGACGGCGGGCCGCAGCGCACGGCGTCGCTGCGTTTCCCCAAGCGCGACCTTCCAGAGTTGATTCTCGACGGCGAATCCCGGGTGTACTCGCTCGCGCCGGTATCCATGGAACCCGTCGGCCGGCACCGGGACAACCTGGCTCCCACGGAACTCTTCCTCGGCAACGAGGGCTGGTCCTGCCGGCTGGAGGTCCTCACCCGTGAGACCCGGCTGGCCCGGGTCCTCGCGGCGATTGAACGCGAGGAGGGCGCCGCGGACCCCGCCGTGCGCTCGCCGATGCCCGGCACCGTGGTGTCGGTGTCCGTCAGCAACGGCGACACCGTAGCGGCCGGCCAGGTGCTGCTCGCTGTGGAGGCCATGAAGATGGAACACCAGCTCGTGGCGCCTCTGGACGGAACCGTGCACATCAGCATTGCCTCCGGAGATCTCGTGAAGGCAGACCAGGTCCTCGCCACGATCCACCCCGCTCACCCGACGGAGCCCTCCAAGGCCGAGGACACCATCGAGGAAGCCGTCATCGCCATGGGCGCGGCGGAGTAGCCACCCCGGCGCAGGCACCCGGCCGCAGCCCCAGTTCCCAGACAGCACTACACACAGCACTACAGGCAGCACTACAGAGCGCAGCACCGACGAAGGAGTCACCATGACTAGTTTTGAACTCAGCGAGGAATACCAGGACCTCAGCGACACGGTCCGCGAATTCGCCGACCGGGTGGTCGCCCCGGTCTCCGCCAAGCACGACGAGGAGCACAGCTTCCCCTACGAGGTCGTCTCCCAGATGGCGGACATGGGCCTGTTCGGCCTGCCGTTCCCGGAAGAATTCGGCGGCATGGGCGGGGACTACTTCGCCCTGGCCCTCGCCCTGGAACAGCTCGGCCGCGTTGACCAGTCCGTCGCCATCACCCTGGAGGCCGGCGTCTCCCTCGGCGCCATGCCGATCCACCGCTTCGGCAACGCCGCCCAGAAGGAGGAGTGGCTGCCGCTGCTGGCCTCCGGCAAGGCGCTCGCCGGATTCGGCCTGACCGAGCCGGAAGCCGGCTCGGACGCCGGCGGCACGAAGACCTCCGCCAAGCTCGGCGGCGGCGAGTGGGTCATCAACGGCAACAAGGAATTCATCACCAACTCCGGCACCGACATCACCCGGCTCGTCACCGTCACCGCGGTGACCGGCCAGCAGGAGCGCCCGGACGGCAGCATCAAGAAAGAAATCTCCACCATCCTGGTGCCCACCGACACCCCCGGCTTCAAGGCGGAGAAGGCCTACAACAAGGTTGGCTGGAACGCCTCGGACACCCACCCGCTGACCCTTGACAACGTCCACGTCCCCGAGGAAAACCTGCTCGGAGCCCAGGGCCGCGGCTACGCCAACTTCCTCTCCATCCTCGACGAGGGACGGATCGCGATCGCCGCGCTCGCCGTCGGCGCGGCCCAGGGCTGCGTGGACCAGTCCGTGAAGTACGCCAAGGAACGCAGCGCGTTCGGGCAGAACATCGGCAAGTACCAGGCCATCGCCTTCAAGATCGCCCGGATGGAAGCGCGCGCCCACACCGCCCGCCTGGCCTACTACGACGCAGCCGCCCGGATGCTCGCCGGCAAGCCGTTCAAGACGCAGGCGGCCATCGCTAAGATGGTCGCAGGCGAGGCAGCCATGGACAACGCGCGGGACGCCACCCAGGTGTTCGGCGGCTATGGCTTCATCAACGAATTCACCGTGGCACGCCACTACCGCGACTCCAAGATCCTAGAAGTCGGCGAGGGCACCACGGAGGTCCAGCTGATGCTGATCGCCCGCGAACTGGGGCTCTAACCCGCCCGCTGGCCGCAACCGCCGACAGAAGGATCAACGATGATTAACAAAGTTGTGGCCAGCGCCGCCGAGGCCGTGGCGGACATCCCCGACGGCGCGTCACTCGCCGTCGGCGGGTTCGGGCTCTGCGGCATTCCCGTGGCCCTGATCGAGGCCCTGCACCAAAGCGGCGCCACGAACCTGGAGACCGTGAGCAACAACTGCGGAGTCGACGACTGGGGACTCGGGATCCTGCTGAAGGACGGCCGGATCCGCCGCACCATCAGCTCCTACGTGGGGGAGAACAAGGAGTTCGCCCGGCAGTATCTCGCCGGTGAGCTCGAGGTGGTCCTGACCCCGCAGGGCACGCTGGCCGAGAAGCTGCGCGCCGGCGGCGCCGGCATCCCTGCGTTCTACACGCCGGCCGGCGTCGGCACCCAGGTGTCCGACGGCGGCCTGCCGCAGAAGTACGACGCCGGGGGCAACGTCGTGATCGCCTCCGCGGCGAAGGAGGTGCGCGGCTTCCACGGCGCCGACTATGTCCTCGAGGAGTCGCTGACCCCGGACTTCGGCCTCGTGCACGCCTGGAAGGGGGACCGCCACGGCAACCTCGTCTTCCACGCCACCGCAATGAACTTCAACCCGCTCTGCGCCATGGCCGGGAAGATCACCATCGCCGAGGTCGAGGAACTCGTGGAGCCGGGAGAACTGGACCCCGAACACGTCCACATTCCCGGCATCTTCGTCCAGCGCGTGGTGCTCGCGACCGGCGTCGAGAAACGGATCGAGAAGCGGACGGTGGCCCTGGCTGCGGCGTCCACAGCCGGTACCGCAGCTGCAGCAACAAACCAGTCAGGAGCCTAGGCCATGGAATCCAACAGCCTGCAGGGCGGACCGCCCCGTCCCGAAGCGGTCCGCCATGAGTACCGGCCTGCCGCCGTCGAACACCCTGACGGTGTGCAGACCAAGGGCTGGACGCGCAACGAACTGGCCGCCAGGGTGGCGCGGGAACTGCACAACGGGCAGTACGTCAACCTCGGCATCGGCATGCCCACGCTGATTCCCAACTACATCCCCGCCGGCGTCGAGGTGGTCCTGCACTCCGAGAACGGCATCCTCGGCGTCGGGCCGTACCCGGCGGAGGATGCGGTGGATCCGGACCTGATCAATGCCGGCAAGGAAACCGTCACGGTCAACAAGGGCGCCGCATTCTTCGACTCCGCCGCGTCCTTTGGCATGATCCGTGGCGGGCACGTGGATGTTGCCGTGCTCGGTGCGATGGAAGTGGCGCAGAACGGTGACCTGGCCAACTGGATGATCCCGGGGAAGATGGTCAAAGGCATGGGCGGCGCCATGGACCTCGTGTTCGGGGCCAAGAAGGTGATCGTGATGATGGAGCACGTGGACCGGAACGGCAGGCCCAAGATCGTGGAACAGTGCACGCTGCCCCTGACCGGCAAAGCCTGCGTGGACCGCATCATCACCGACCTGGCGGTCATCGACGTCGTGACCGAGGGAAGCACCTCCCGGCTGGTCCTGCGTGAACTCGCCCCCAACGTGACCGCCGAGGACGTGGCCGCGGCCACCGGCGCCGAACTCTTCGAGGAAGATCAGGAACTGACCGTATGACGACCGAACCCCTGCAGGAGCGCGCGAGTGAATCCCGCGTCAGCGAACCCCGCGTCATTGAACAGCGCGGGCTGTACTTCGATGAGCTCGAGGAGGACGTGGTCTACGCGCACCGGCCCGGCCGGACCGTGACCGAGGCGGACAATGTCCTCTTCACCACCATGACCATGAACACCCAGGCCCTGCACCTCGATGCCGCCTGGAGCGCGGAGCAGCCGTTCGGCCAGCGCCTGATGAACTCCATGTTCACCCTGGCCACCGTGGTGGGACAGTCCGTTCCCCAGCTGACCCAGGGCACCATCATCGCCCAGCTGGGGCTCACGGACGTGTCCTTCCCGCACCCGATGTACCACGGGGACACCCTGTACACGGAAACTGCGGTGACCGGGAAGAGGCTGTCCTCCTCCCGCCCGGGCCAGGGCATCGTGACCATGAAACATACCGGCCGCAACCAGCACGGCGAGGTCGTGGCCCTCGCCACCCGCAGCGCCCTGATGTGGACACGGGACGCGCACACTGCTGCGCAGCAAGCACACTCTGCGCAGCAGGAAAACACTGCGCAGCAGGAAAACACTGCGCAGCAGGAAAACACTGCGCAGCAGGAAAACACTGCGCAGCAGGAAAAACCAGCCCGGAAAGAACGGGCACAGAGAGGCAGAATAGACTCATGAGCTTCCTGATGGGCCCCGCCCTGCTGTTTTGCCCCGCCGACCGCCCGGAGCGGTACCAGAAGGCCGCCGAGCGCGCCGATGCCGTGATCGTCGACCTGGAGGACGCCGTCGCACCGGCGGATAAACAGCGTGCCCGCGGCGCCATCCTCGCCCAGCTCGGCGCCACCGGGGACGTCCCCGAGCTGGACCCGAGCCGCACGATCGTCCGGATCAACCCGGCCGGCACGGAGGAATTCGCGAAGGACCTGCACTGCCTCAAGCACACCCCGTACCGGCACGTGATGCTCGCCAAGGCCGAGAGCGCCGAGCAGCTCAGGGAGCTGGAGGGCTACAGCGTGATCGCACTCTGTGAGACCGCGCTGGGGGTTCTCAATGCCGCCGCCATCGCCGCTGAACCCAACGTGGTCGGTCTGATGTGGGGCGCCGAGGACCTGATCGCCTCGCTCGGCGGCACCTCCAGCAGGACGGACGACGGGGCCTACCGTGCGGTTGCGCTGCACGCCCGCTCCGCTGTGCTGCTGGCCGCCCGCGCCTTAGGCAAGGAAGCCGTTGACTCCGTGTACGTCAACATCCCGGACCTTGCGGGGCTCGCCGTCGAAGCCCGCGACGCCGTCGCCTCAGGCTTCGGTTCCAAGGCCTGCATCCACCCGAGCCAGGTGGCCGTGGTGCGCGGTGCCTACGCGCCGTCCGAGTCCGAGGTCGCGGCAGCCACCGAACTGCTGGCAGCAGCAGCCGCCGCAGGATCGGGCGTGTTCCAGTACCAGGGCAAAATGATCGACGGGCCCATCCTCAAGCACGCCGAATCCACGCTCCGCCGCGCGGGCGGCTAGCCCCGGCGGTTCCGGCCTCTCGTTATGCCGGCGGGGCGTGTGGCTGGAGCTCCGCCCGGGCTCCCGAGGTCGGAACTTCGTCGATTCACCACGTATGGCCGCTTTGGCGGGTCCTTTAGCGGCCCTTTGCGTCAGATGGGTGCTCGGTGGCGGCCCTTTGCGTGGGTGCTCCGTAGCGTCGGCCAGAGGTGCTCCGCGGGTGTCGACCGCGTCGATTCGCCACGAATGGCCGCTTGGGCGGGTCCTTTAGCGGCCATTTGCGTCAGATCGGTGCACGGTGGCGGCCGTTTGCGTCAGATGGGTGCTCGGTGGCGGCCGTTTGCGTCAGATGGGTGCCTCATGGATCGCAGCCCTGGCCGGGCGCGCTACCGATCAAAGATGGGCATGCTCCGTGTTGCCAGCCCCAAGGAGCCGGACATGCTCAGCGCTTCCACAGGTACCTGTTCTCGGGCCGCCCCGCGGCACCGTAGCGGGGCGTGAGCCGGGCGAAGCCGTGAATGACCAAATACTCGAGGTAGCGCCGGGCGCTGACCCGCGAGAGTCCGACCTGGAGGCCCATCCCGGCCGCCGAGACATCCTCCGGGCTGGATTTAAGCGCCTCGCTGACGGCATCCAGCGTGGGCCGGGACAGTCCCTTGGGCAGCCTGGCCGGGAGCCCCGCCAGCGACCCCGCCGCGGGATCCGCAGCCGTGGCCCGGCGCGAGGGAGCCACGAGGCGGTCGATGCTGTCCTGGTCCAGTGGTCCGGCAGCCCCGCCCGCAGCGAGTTCGCGGCGAAGGAGCAGGTATTCGTCGAGCCGTTCGTTCAGGGCCCGGGACGTGAAGGGCTTCACCAGATAGTGCAGTACCCCGCCGGCCATGGCCCCGCGGACCGTCTCCAGCTCCCTCGACGCCGTGATGACCAGGACGTCCAGGGCGTGCTGGCGGCCGCGGAGTTGCTGGAGTACATCCAGACCGGACATGTCCGGGAGGTGGATGTCCAGCAGGACCAGTTCCGGCCGCAGCTCCGCCGCCAGGTCGAGGCCCTGCTGCCCCGTGTGGGCCAGGCTGACGACGTCGAAGCCGCCGCGGGCCAGCAGGAACCCATGGTGGATCCCGGCCACTGCCACGTCGTCGTCAATAATGAGGGTGCGTATGGAGCTCATTGCTTCTGCAGTTCCGCCTCTTTAGTCTTCAGGTTTACGGTGAAACAGGCGCCGCCCAGCGCGGAGGACGAAACCGACGCCGCGCCGCCGCGCCGCCGGGCTACGCGCTGGACCAAAGCCAGACCGAAGCCCCGGCTGTTGATGCCTTCAGCCACTTTGGTGGTGACGCCGGCCTCGAAGACGGCCGCGCGTTCCGGCTCGGGGACACCGGGACCGTCGTCGTCCACCGTGATGGTCCGTCCGCCGTCGGGTGCTTCCTCCAGCCGGACGGCGACGGTGCTGTCGTAGCCCGCGGCGTCCACCGCGTTGTCGATCAGGTTCCCGAGGACGGTGATGACGTCACCGGTCCCGTCCGGGGTGCACACTGAGTCCGGGCTGACCAGGATCTCGACGCCGCGCTCGGCGCACACCGTGGACTTGGCAATCAGCAGCGCCCGGACGTCGTGATCGGCGATTCCAGCGGCCAGCGGGCGGTTGACGAAAGCGGCGTCGCTGTGGCTGCGGCCCAGGTACTCCACGGCCTTGGCCTGCTCGCCAAGCTCCAGGAGACCCGAGATGACGTGCAGTTTATTGGCGAATTCGTGAGCCTGGGCCCGCAGCGCCTGCGTCACGTCCAGGGCGCCGTCGCGGTCGCGGAGGATCGAGTGGAGCTCGGTACGGTCACGAAGAATGAGGACCTTTCCCACCTCCCGCCCGTCCACTGTGGCGGCGTTGACTTTCCCGAGAAGGATCCGTTCCCCGGAGAGCACCAGTTCCTCGGTGGCCGATCCGGCGGCGAGCATCCGGCGGATCCCAGGTTCCAGGGATTCGCCGGCGGGTCGTCCAGTGATCTCCTCGCCCACGCCCAGGAGCCGGCGTGCCTCGTCGTTGACGAGCGCGACCTTCCCGTCGGCGTCGACGGCGACGAGCCCCTCGCCCAGGCCGTGGAGCATCGCGTCGCGGGTCTCCAGCAGGGCCGCTATGTCCTCGGGCTCCAGCTTGTAGATCCGCCGCCACACGAGCCTGGAGATGTACATCGCCCCCAGTGACCCCAGCAGCGCGGCCCCGAGGAGCCAGCCGAACAGTTGCGGCAGGTCCTCGTAGAGGTCCTCCGCCAGGGTGCTTTCCAGCACGCCCACCGAGGCCGAGCCGATCACGGTGCCGGCACTGTCAAAAACGGGAACCTTGACCCGCCAGGACTCACCCAGGGTTCCCGTCTGGGTGCCGACATAGATCTCGCCGGACAGCGGCAACGACGGGTCGGTGGACACGGGCCGGCCGATTTCTGCAGGGTTCGGGTGGGACTGCCGGACACCGTTGCGGTCCGTCACCACCACATAGGTGACATTCGAGGCCTGCCGGATGACTTCGGCGATGGGCTGAATGGTCTGGGCCGGCTGCGGTGTCCCGAAGGCATTCACCACGGAGGGCAGCCGGGCCACGCTTTCCGCGACCCCGATCAGCCTGCCTTTGTACGCGTCCCTGAGCTGCTGCTCCTGCATCCGGATGGTCACGGCCCCCACTGCCGTCAGGACGGCCAGGACGATGCCGAGCTGCAGCGCGACCAGCTGGAAGCGCAAGGGGATCCTGTGAACCATGTCACAAGTTTCCCATCCCGGCTGCCGCGCGGCGGCCAATCCCGGACTCAGGGGCGTGACCAATATGACCACTACTACCTCTACGACCAAATTCTGGTCCCCGGCCCGGGCGGCTCCTAGTCTCTGGGGAGTGATTCCGATGACGTGCGTCACATTCATACAGGAGAAACCATGACTTCCCCCTCCAATTTCACGCGGCCCACCTTCACCCGCCGGGCTGCGCTCGCTGCCGGGGCGGCCGGCGTCGTCCTCGCCATGTCGGCGTGTGCCGGCGGTGCCACAGGCGCAACGGCAGGCCAGAGCTCCGCCGCGGAGCCAATCAAAAAGCTGAGCATCATTGTTCCGGCGAACCCGGGCGGCGGCTGGGACCAGACGGGCCGTGCAATGCAGCAGGACATGCAGTCCAACAAACTCGTCACCTCCGCGCAGGTCAGCAACATCGGCGGCGGCGGCGGCACGAACGGCCTGGCCAAGCTCGCCACCGAAAAGGACGCGAACACGCTCATGGTGATGGGCTACGTCATGGTCGGTGCCGTGGAAACCAACGCCGCCAAGACCCGGCTGGAGGACACCACCCCCATTGCGCGCCTGACAGAAGAGCCGCTGGTCCTGGTGGTCCCGGCGTCGTCCAAGTACCAGTCCGTCCAGGACCTCGTGGACGACATCAAGGCCAACGGCAAGGGTGTTGCGATCACCGGCGGTTCAGCCGGCGGCGCGGACCACATCCTGGCGGGCCAGATCCTGAAGTCCCAGGGCGTCGAGTCCGACAAGCTGAACTACATCGGCTACTCCGGCGGCGGCGAATCAATCGCAGCCCTCCTCGGGAACAAGGTCCAGGCCGGCATCTCCGGCGTGGGGGAGTACGCCGAGCAGGTCAAGGCCGGCAAGGTCCGGGCGCTCGCCGTCTCCGGCACGTCCGAGGCTCCGGCCCTGCCCGGCGTCAAGCCGCTGAAAGACCAGGGTATCGACGTCGTCCTGACCAACTGGCGCGGCGTTGTGGCACCGGGTTCCATCGACGAGGCGCAGAAGGCGAAGCTGACCGAAGTCGTCACCAAGCTGCACGGCACCGAGGCCTGGAAGGCCACCCTGGCCAAGAACAACTGGGACGACGCATTCCTTGCCGGCGACGAGTTCAAGACCTTCCTGACCGAGGACATCACCAAGGTCAAGACCACGCTGACTGAGATCGGCCTGGTCAAGTAACAATGTCCATCCACGTCAGCACGCCCGCCAAGCGGCCCGCGGGGGAGATTCTCTTCGCCCTGGTGTTCGTGAGCGTGGGCGCAGCGGGCCTCCTGGCGGCGGGGTCCATTCCGATCCCGCCGTCGGAGACCGGCATCGGCCCGCGTGCCTTCCCCTACATCGTGTGCACCATGCTGGTGCTCGTAGGCACAGGCATCGTCGCCCAGGTGTTCCGCGGCAAGGTGGGCCAGGCCGAGGAAAGCGAAGACCTCGATGTCACCGCCAAGACCGACTGGACTGCCCTCGCGAAACTCGTTGGCTTCGTGGTGCTCCACATCTTCCTGATCGAACCGGCCGGCTGGCCCGTTGCCGCGGCCGTGCTGTTCAGCGGGGCGGCCTGGACCCTTGAGGCCAAGCCGCTCTGGAAGGCGGTCATCATTTCCATGGTGCTGGCACTCGTGCTGCAGTACGTCTTCGGCGGGCTGCTGGGCGTCTCCCTGCCGCCGGGCCCATTGCTTGAGGGGGTGCCGCTCTTCAATGGATAGCTTCATGATGCTTCTTGAGGGCTTCTCGACAGCGCTGCAGCCGGTCTACCTGCTCTACGCCCTGGGCGGGGTCTTCGTCGGCACCGCCGTCGGTGTGCTTCCCGGCATCGGTCCGGCGATGACTGTGGCGCTGCTGATGCCCATCACTTACGCGCTGGATCCCGCGGCCGCCCTGATCGTATTCGCCGGCATCTACTACGGCGGCATGTACGGCGGCTCCACCACCTCCATCCTGCTCAACACCCCGGGCGAGTCATCCTCGATTGTCACGGCGCTCGAGGGCAACAAGATGGCCAAGGCCGGCCGCGGCGCTGCGGCACTGGCGACGGCGGCGATCGGCTCGTTCGTCGCCGGGACCATCGCCACGGTGCTGCTGACCTTCCTGGCGCCGGTCGTCGCGGAACTTGCCGTGGGCCTGGGACCCGTGGACTACGTGGCACTCATGATCGTGGCGTTCCTCACCGTCGGTGCCCTGCTGGGCGCCTCCGTGCTGCGCGGCCTCGCATCACTTGCCCTGGGGCTGTTCATCGGGATGATCGGCATCGATGACAGCACCGCACAGCAGCGCTTCACCTTCGACAATCCCACGCTGGTCGACGGCGTCGACATGGTCCTCGTGGCCGTGGGCCTCTTCGCCCTCGGGGAAGCCCTGTATGTGGCCTCGAAGCTGCGGCACGGGCCGGTCGAGGTCATCCCGGTCAGCAAGGGCAAGAACGCCTGGCTGTCCAAGGAGGACTGGAAGCGGTCCTGGAAGCCGTGGCTGCGGGGCACCTTCATCGGCTTCCCCATCGGCACGGTCCCGGCGGGCGGCGCGGACGTGTCCACGTTCCTCTCCTACGCCGCGGAGCGGAAACTGGCCAAGGGCCAGAACAAGGCACAGTTCGGCAAGGGCGCCATCGAGGGCGTGGCAGGTCCGGAAGCGGCGAACAACGCCGCTGCCGCCGGCGTCCTGGTCCCGCTGCTGACACTCGGAATCCCCACGACGGCGACCGCGGCCATGATGCTCACCGCGTTCCAGCGCTACCAGATCCAGCCCGGGCCCCTGCTCTTCGAGAACCAGGGCGCGCTGGTGTGGACCCTGATTGCCTCCCTATACGTCGGGAACCTGATGCTGTTGGTGCTGAACCTGCCGCTGGTGGGCCTGTGGGTGAAGATTCTGCAGATTCCTCGGCCCTACCTCTACGCGGGCATCCTGGTCTTCGCGGCACTGGGGGCCTTCTCGGTGAACTTTGCCGCGGCCGACGTGGGAGTCCTGCTGCTGGTGGGCATCCTGGGCTACTTCATGCGCCGCTACGGCTATCCCGTGGCGCCCCTGGTGGTGGCGATGATCCTCGGGCCCATGTTCGAAGTGCAGCTGCGGCGCTCGCTGCAGCTCTCCCAGAACGATCCCGCGGCCCTGTTCTCCTCACCGTTCGCGGTGGTTGTGTACATCTCCATGGCCCTGATCTTCGTGGGCTCCTGGTGGCTTCGCCGCCGCCAGTCCGCAGTGGAGGCCGCGCCGGTGAAGGAAGAGTTGCCCGTCTAGGCAGGATGCTCTCCTGCTGCGCCCCAGATGGCCGGAATGGTGACCACCATTCCGGCCATTTTTCGTCCAATGCGACTTTGGCAGGCAACGGCTTTCAGGCCTCCGGCGGCCGGGACAGCGGCGGAATGGACTCGTGCAGCGGGGTCCGGATCCAGCGCTGGCCGGTGGCACGGAATTCCTGCCGGGTGGCGAAGCGGTACAGGTAGCTGCGGGCCCGCACCCACTGGGGCGGGGCGCCGTCGAACGGATCATGCCGGAGCAGACGCAGGGTGGGGCGGTCGGCCTCCAGGAGCTTGGCCAGGAAGGCGTAGAACCATGCCTCGTGCACGGTGCGCAGCGGCAGGAACCACAGCAGCCAGTCGAGGCGCAGATGGTAGGGCGCCCACTGGCGGGGGATCCGGCGGACGTCGCCGGGCTTTCCGCGGAAGCCGTATTCCTGCCAGTCCGCAGTGTCGTCGGGCTCCGCGGAGAGCGTCCCTTCCACGGCGATTTCGATCCGCTGCTTCGTGACCGTGCCGAAGGCGCCATAGGTGTTCCCCAGCTGCCAGCGGTTGAAGGCGGCGTTCATCAGCTGGTAGTGGGAGAACAGGTTCTCGATCGGCCGGTAGCTGAGCACCACCAGCAGCACGGTGGCGAGCAGAACCACCACGAGCCACGCGACCGGCGCCTGGCTGCCGGCCGCCGCGCCGGCGGCGCCTTCAGCGGCAGTGCCTGCGGGCGCAGGGTGCCAGTCGAGCGGGACCGCCGGGACCAGAGCGTGCGCCACCGGGTCGCTGACGGCGGCGAAGGCGAGCAGGATTGCCATCCAGTTGAGCCAGGCGAAGTTCCCGGTCGCCACCAGCCAGAGCTGCGTGAAGATGATGATCCCCGCGGCGGCACTGGCCAGCGGCTGCGGGGCGAACAGGAAGAACGGGACCACGAGCTGGGCGAAGTGGTTGCCCAGGACTTCGATTCGGTGCCACGGCTTCGGCATCAGGTGTGCCTGCCGGCTGAGCGGCCCTGGCATGGGCTGGGTCTCGTGGTGGTAGTACAGGGCTGTCAGGTCACGCCACTCCCGGCCGCCGCGGATCTTGATCATGCCGGCGCCAAACTCAAGGCGGAAAACCAGCCAGGCCAGCAGGATCAGGATGGTCCGCGGCGGGGGAGTCTGGTCGGAGCCGAGGAAGGCCACAATGAATCCGGCCTCGAGCAGCAGCATTTCCCAGCCGAAGCCATAGAACGTTTGCCCCACGTTGACGATCGACATGTACAGCAGCCACAGCGCCAGGAACGCGAGCAGGGGAACCCACGGCGGGCCAAGCTGCGGCAGGCCCAGCACGATCGTGGCGGCAACCGCCATGCCGGCCCAACAGACAGCCCGCAGCAGCCGGTCCGAGTAGTGCCAGCTGAACAGGGTGGGTCTGCGCAGGCGGCTGGAGCGTGCCAGGAACTCCGGCACCGGCAACAGCCCGCGCTCGCCGAGGAGGGCCGGAAACTGGTTGAGCGAGGACAGGAAGGCCACAAAGTAGAGGGTGGCGATGCCGCGCTGGAGCACCTGCCGGGCGAACTCATACTCCGGCGCGTCAAACCAGGCCGTCCACTCCACGATCCCCACGTTACGCCTGCGCTTCGTGGGGTCAATACGCAGCCACACCCCGCCCGGTGAGCGCAGATGGCCCTCAACGCGCGCACGGCAACCAGAGCACGGAACACGGTGCGGGATACTTGAACCATGCAGCCGCGCAAGATCGTCCTACTCGGGTCCACCGGTTCCATCGGCACGCAGGCGATTGACGTCGTCGACGGCGCCCCGCACCTTTTTGAGGTGGTGGCGCTCAGCGCGGGCGGCGGCAACCTCGAACTCCTGGCCAGGCAGGCCGTCCACACCCGGGCCCAGGCCATCGGTGTGGCGTCCGGCGACGCGTCCGCCCTCCAGACGTGGATAGACGATGCCGCCGGTGCCGCCGGGGTGACAGGCTACCGTCCCGAGATCATCGCCGGACCGGACGCGTCCACCCGGATCGCGGAAATCGAGGCCGACGTGGTGCTCAACGGCATCACCGGCTCCATTGGCCTGGCGCCCACCCTGGCCGCGCTCAAATCCGGGGCGACCCTGGCCCTGGCCAACAAGGAATCCCTGATTGTCGGCGGCGCCCTGGTCAAGGCTGCGGCCCGCGAAGGCCAGATCGTCCCGGTCGACTCCGAACATTCCGCCATCGCCCAGTGCCTGCGCTCCGGCACCGGGGCCGAGGTGGACCGGCTGATCCTCACGGCGTCCGGCGGCCCCTTCCGCGGCATGACCCGGCATGAGCTGCGCGGGGTGTCCCCCCGGGACGCCCTCGCCCACCCCACCTGGGACATGGGCCTCATGGTCACCACCAACTCCGCCAGCCTGGTCAACAAGGGCCTGGAAGTCATCGAGGCGCACCTGCTCTTCGACATCCCGCTGGAGAAGATCGACGTCGTGGTCCATCCCCAGTCCGTGGTCCACTCGATGGTCCAGTTCATTGACGGCTCCACGATCGCCCAGGCCTCCCCGCCGGACATGCGCCTGCCGATCGCCCTGGGCCTGGGCTGGCCGGACCGCGTTCCCGGTTCGGCCCGGCCGTGCGACTGGAGCAAAGCCACCAGCTGGACCTTCGAGCCGCTGGACACCGGGGCGTTCCCCGCCGTCGGACTGGCGAAGGATGCCGCCCGGCAGGGGAGTACCTACCCGGCTGTCTTCAACGCCTCGAACGAGGAAGCCGTGATGGCGTTCCATGCCGGCCGGATCCGTTTCACCGATATCGTCGATACCATCGAAGCAGTCCTCAGCGAACACACAGGATCCTCCGGGCTGACGCTGGAGTCCGTGCTGGATGCTGAAAGATGGGCACGCGCCCGCGCCCACGAACGTTTAGCCCTCAGAAGCGTCTAGGAAGCAGCAGATCAAAGTATGAGTCCCGTCCTCCTCTTCATCCTCGGTGTCATCTTTGTGGCGATCGGCATCGCCGTGTCCATTGCCCTGCACGAGGTGGGCCACCTGCTGCCGGCCAAGCTGTTCAAAGTCCGGGTCACCAAGTACATGATCGGCTTCGGGCCCACCCTCTGGTCCCGCAAGAAGGGCGAGACCGAATACGGGTTCAAGGCCATCCCGCTGGGCGGCTTCGTGTCCATGATCGGCATGTACCCGCCGAACAAGGACGACGGCACCGTGCGCACCTCCAGCACCGGCATGTTCCAGTCCCTGGCCTCGGACGCCCGCTCGATGGCGCACGAGGAAGTCGGTCCCGCCGACGGGAACCGCGTGTTCTACAAGCTGCCGGTCTGGAAGAAGATCGTGGTGATGCTCGGCGGCCCGGCCATGAACATGCTGATCGGACTCGCGCTGACGGCCGTGCTGCTGATGGGCTTCGGCACCGCCACCCAGACCACCACCATCGCCGACGTCTCCAAATGCCAGGTCAAGGCCGGCGAAACCGTGGACCCGGACTCCGCCGACTGCAGGCTCACACCCGCAGCCGCCGCGGGCCTGTTGCCCAACGACGTCATCACCTCCTTCGACGGCAAGGCCGTGACCAGCTGGGATGAACTCACCGGCTGGATCCGCACGTCCGCGGACAGGCAGGTCAGCATCACGGTGGAGCGCGACGGCGTCCCGGTCACCACCACGGTCACACCGGTCCTCTCTGCGCGTCCCGTGGTGGGCGAGGACGGCCGACAGGCCAAGAGCGCCGACGGCACCCTCCAGTACCAGGACGTCGGCTTCCTGGGCATCGGTGCGCAGACCGCGCTCGTGCCGCAGCCGGCGTCGACCGTCCTGCCGATGGCGGGCGAGAACATCAAGCAGATCGCCGGCGTCGTCCTGAACCTGCCGGCCCGGGTGGCCGGCGTGGCGGAGGCCGCGTTCAGCGAGGCGCCGCGCGACCCCAACGGACCCATCAGTGTGGTCGGGGTGGGGCGTGTGGCCGGCGAGGTTGCCGCGATGGAGCAGGTGCCGATGCAGTCCCGGGTGGCCACCCTGGTGGGGCTGCTGGCCGGACTCAACTTCGCCCTGGCCGTCTTCAACCTCATTCCGCTGCTGCCGCTCGACGGCGGCCATGTGGCCGGCGCGCTGTACGAAGGGGCCCGCCGCAGGATCGCGAAGCTCTTCGGCCGCCCGGACCCAGGCGCGTTCGACATCGCCAAGCTGCTCCCGGTCACCTACGTGGTTGCGGTGCTGCTGATGGGCATGGGCGCCCTGCTGATCTACGCGGACATCGTCAAGCCGGTCAACCTTTTCGGCTGACGCCGCGGCCTGCCGGCCTGCGGAAATGATGCGGACAACGGCTCGTAGTTCATCAACCGGGATTTACTGACCGGCTGCCGAGCAGGAGAGCTTGACGTTCACAGGCCCCGGTTCCGGTCCCGGGGTTGATGAGCCGGCGATTTCGGCGGCGCCCGGGCGCCCGGTGGACTAACCGTGCAACGCTGATTCGCCACTATCAGCGTATTTAGGCTTATTTTTGGTAATCAGTTGAAAATGATTGATTCAGCAGGATCAGCCCTTTAGGGTGGGGCTATGTACGTGATGACCATCGACCAGCGCGGCAGCAGCGCCGACGTCGACCGTGTCCCGGAACTCCTGGCGGAGCTGGCCGGGCTCTCCACTGCCGGGCGCTTCGAGCGATCCGTCGGTGACGAAGTCCAGGGAGTCGTGGAGCGTCCGGACGAAGTCGTCGGGATCGCACTGCAGGCCCTGCGCAGCGGACGCTGGTACGTGGGAATCGGCGTGGGGGCGGTGGACCTGCCGCTGCCTGCCAGCCCGAGGGAAGGATCCGGGCCGGCCTTCGTGGCGGCGCGCGTGGCCGTCGAGAAGGCCAAGTCCGGGGCAGCGCACGTGCCCCTCGCCGTCGTCTCCGGCGGCCTCCGCAGGGGAGAGGCTGCCCCCTCGCCCGCCGGATCCGCCGGCGGGCTCGCCTGCGCCCACGCCGAGGCGGTGCTGCGGCTGATCGGACGGCTGGTCCAGGACCGGACCGCCGCCCAGTGGAAGGTCGTGGATGTGCTGCGCACGGTGCAGCAAGGCCACGCCGGCACGCACGGCACACAGAAAATCGCTGCCCGGCAACTGGGAATCACCGAACAGTCGGTGAGCCGCGCGCTGCTGCGCTCCGGCTGGCAGGAAGAATGTGCCGCGAGGCCTGCGGCGGAAATGCTGCTGGTCTTCGCCCACGGCGTCATCGCCGGCAACGACGACGCCCGCGGGCAGCCCGCGGACCCAGCCCCGGACACGGGCGGGCCCGGGCACCCGGAGACCCGCCCCCGGGACATCACAGAAGGAGACCGGTGAACGCGCTCTGGATCACGCTGACCCTGCTCACCGCCGGCTTCGTCGGGTGGCCGGTGACGGCGCTGGTCTTCCGGATCGCCCGGACCATCGACGACCGGCAGGGCGCAGGTGCCGGCGCCGCCGACCCGGTAAACGACCCCGCAGCGGACGTCACCGTTGATCCCTTGGCCACCACCGGTACCCCATCCACGGCCGCCACTCCCGGAACCGCTGTCCCGGCAGCAGGCTCCGGGGCAGTCCCGGTCAGCAGTGTCCGGATCCTGCGCGGCGGCGCCATCATCGGGGTACTGGAGCGCCTCGCGGTCTGCTTCGCGATCCTCGCCGGCCAACCGGTCGCCATTGCCTACGTCGTCGCGATCAAGGGCCTGGGCCGCTTCGCCGAGCTGAAAGAGACGCCGGTCGCCGCGGAACGGTTCATCATCGGCACCCTGACCTCCCTGCTCTGGGCGGCCGGCGTCGCCGCCCTGGCCAAAGTGCTCGTCCTCGGCTGACGCCGGCCGCCCGGCAGCCCGCACGGATGGGTACCTGGCCTGCGGGGCGATAGTGTATCCGTATGACTGTTTTTGCTGTTGAGTACGTATATGACGCCGAATCCTCCGTAGCCCGCGACGCCGCCCGCCCGGCGCACCGCGAATGGACCGCTGGACTTGCCCAGGACGGAACGCTGCTCGCCAGCGGCCCGTACGGGGACGGCGCCGGCGCCCTGCTGATCTTCAAGGCTGCCGACGAGCAGGCCCTGAACACGGTCCTCAAGCAGGATCCCTTCGCGGCCGCCGGTGCCGTCTCCGGTATCCGCACGACGGTCTGGGCTCCCCTGACCGGCCTCCTGGCCGGCCACGCAGCCTAGCCGTCCCCGCCAGACCTACTTCGATACAAGGAGTCCATGTGACCTCGGTCAGCCTGGGAATGCCGTCAGCACCGCCCCCCGTCCTCGCTCCGCGCCGCAAGACCCGCCAGATCAAGGTGGGTTCGGTCGGTGTCGGCTCCGACTCGCCGATCAGTGTGCAGTCGATGACCACAACGCCCACCACGGACATCAACGCCACGCTGCAGCAGATCGCCGAACTCACGGCCTCCGGATGTGACATCGTGCGGGTCGCCTGCCCGTCCGCGGACGACGCCGAGGCCCTGCCGATCATCGCCCGAAAGTCCCAGATCCCCGTGATCGCGGACATTCACTTCCAGCCGAAGTACGTCTTTGCCGCGATCGAGGCAGGCTGTGCGGCGGTCCGCGTGAACCCCGGCAACATCCGCAAGTTCGATGACCAGGTCAAGGAAATCGCCCGCGCGGCCAAGGACCACGGCACCTCGATCCGGATCGGCATCAACGCCGGATCGCTGGAGCCCGGAATCCTGAAGAAGTACGGCAAAGCCACTCCGGAAGCCCTCGTGGAGTCCGCGGTCTGGGAAGCGTCGCTGTTCGAAGAGCACGGCTTCAACGACTTCAAGATCTCGGTCAAGCACAATGACCCGGTCATCATGGTCGCTGCCTACGAGATGCTCGCCGAACAGGGCGACTGGCCGCTGCACCTCGGCGTCACCGAGGCCGGCCCCGCCTTCCAGGGCACCATCAAGTCAGCCACGGCCTTTGGCGCCCTGCTGTCCCGCGGCATCGGTGACACCATCCGCGTTTCCCTCTCCGCCCCGCCGGTCGAGGAAATCAAGGTCGGCAACCAGATCCTGCAGTCGCTTAACCTGCGCCCGCGCAAACTCGAGATCGTCTCCTGCCCGTCCTGTGGCCGCGCCCAGGTGGACGTATACACGCTGGCCGAGCAGGTCACGGCAGGTCTGGAAGGCATGGAGATCCCGCTGCGCGTCGCCGTGATGGGCTGCGTCGTCAACGGACCGGGCGAAGCCCGCGAAGCAGACCTCGGCGTCGCCTCGGGCAACGGCAAGGGACAAATCTTTGTGCGGGGAGAGGTCATTAAGACTGTGCCCGAGAACCAGATTGTTGAGACACTGATCGAAGAGGCCATGCGTATCGCTGAAGAGATGGGGGAGGCCGATGGCGAGGATGCTGTCAAAGGTAGCCCCGTGGTTAGCGTCTCGTAAGGACGGCGCCGCTCCCGGCGTCGCAGTCCGGACCCTGGCGGGCCCGGACACATCCCAGCTGGTGGATCTGGCGCGCCAGGACGCCGTCGCCAACGTCTTTATCCTGTCCCATCTGGCCACCGCCGGTTCGGCGGCACCCACCACCGGCGGTGCCAGCATTTTCGGCGTGTTCGACGGCGGCACCCTCCTCGGAGCCTGCTGGGCCGGCGCCAACCTGGTCCCGGTGCAGCTGGACCCCGGGCTTGCCGCTTCAGTGGCCGCTGCTGCACACCGCTCCGGGCGCCGCTATGCCTCAATCTTCGGCCCGGCCGACACGGTCCTGGCCCTGTACTCCGGGCTGGAACAGTTCGGTCAGACGGCCCATGAGATCCGCGGCGACCAGCCGCTGATGACGATTTCCGGGCCCCCCGCAGTTGCCCCCAATCCGCAGCTGGGTTTTGGCCAGCTGGCGGACTTCGATCGCATCCTGCCGGCCTGCGCGGCGATGTTCGAAGAGGAAGTGGGATATTCGCCGTACCTTGGCGGCCGGGAGTACTACAGCCGCCGGGTCAAGGGCCTCATCCGCGAGGGCCATTCCCTGGTCCACCTGAACCCCGCCCGCGAAGTGGTCTTCAAGGCTGAGCTCGGTGCGGTCACCCCGGAGGTCACGCAGGTCCAGGGGGTCTGGATGAACCCGGAGTTCCGCGGCCAGGGCCTCAGTGCCGGGTACATGGCCGCCGCCGTCGTCCTGGCCCAATCCCTCGCACCCGTCACCAGCCTCTACGTGAACAGTTTCAACACCCGGGCCCGGGCCACTTACGAGCGGGTCGGTTTCCGCCAGGTGGGGACCTTCGCTACAGTGCTCTTCTAGCGGGCGTCTGCCGGCAATCATTCGTTTCCGGGGGAACCATGAAGACATCCGCTCTGCGCATTTTCGGGACCACTGCCCTGGTGGCTGCAACCTTGTCAGCTTGCGGCGGGAGCGCCGGACCCGGCGCCGGTGCAAACGACGCCCCGGGAACCGGCGCCGCGGCGGCGACGACATCCGCCGTGCCTGCGCCGACCGCGACGCCGGCCGCCGTGCCTGCCCCGACCGCGACGACGGCCCGGGCGTACTCACAGGATGAACTCGAGGATTTGGTGGGACAGCTCAAGGATGCCCGGGGTCACGCGTTGAGCGTAACTCCGGCCGTGGACGTTGCGGCCAGCCTCGAGCAGTCCAAGTCGGCGGTGCAGGGGATGACGTGGGAGCCGGCCGAATGCCGCGTACTGGCACTTCCCGGGGTCGCACCTTCGGCAGACGGAGCCGCCGTGGCCGTGGGAACAAGCGTGGACGCCGCCAGCGGTGCGGCCACCGCGGTCTCGATGACATCGGGTCTTGATGAGGCAATCCTGGCCCAGATCGATGACATGGCCCGCCAGCTCAGCAAGTGCGCCACGATGTCGATCACGGCAGGGGACGTCCGGCTCAGCACGAACGTGACCCTTCTGGAGGGCTTCGGGTCTCTGCCGGGAGCGGTTGCCTTCCGGACCGACTCGCAGTTCTCCGACGGCCGCAAGCAGTCCCTGATCACCGGGCAGGTGGTCCAGCGCGGGGTCCTGCTCTCTGTGGTGGCGTCAGGCGGCGGGGGCGAGCAGGCTGCTATCGCCACCGCCGGCGCGTTGCTCGATTCGGCGGCCGCGCTGATCAAGTAGGCGAAAGGGAAGCCTCCGGCCAGCCGGCAAAAAATAAACGGTTGCAAGCTCTTGTTTTCGTGTCCCGCGCCACATAGGTTCGATCTAGCCGTGTCGCATGGGCACGTGTATCCCCGGGAGCAGCAGCCGGGAATGCAGACGCCCTTGAGGGCAACACAACGGAACTCACAGCCAATTTTTTGGCGGTGCTGGGGCCGCAGAGCCACGCCATGACAGGATGACCAGCCGGGAACGGCCAGGGGCTTCCGTCAGTTATGGCGTGGCTCTTCCGTGTCCGGGCTGACGGTAGATTAGTACCTAGACGCGTGTGCCGGTTTCTCCGGTTCTGCTGATTCACAGCTTTTCTGCTTTGCCCTGCACCTTCCCAGAAACGGATAGATACCCAGTGGTCCTTCGACTCTCCAAGCTGTTCCTGCGCACCCTGCGTGAAGATCCCGCCGACGCCGAGGTGGCCAGCCACCGGCTCCTGGTCCGCGCCGGTTACATCCGCCGCGCCGCCCCGGGCATTTACACCTGGCTTCCGCTGGGGCTGAGCGTACTGCGCAAGGTGGAGACGGTGATCCGTGAGGAGATGGCTGCCATCGGCGCCCAGGAAGTGCACTTCCCGGCCCTGCTGCCCAAGGAACCCTACGAGGTCACCAACCGCTGGACCGAGTACGGCGAGGGCATCTTCCGGCTCAAGGACCGCAAAGGCAACGACTACCTGCTGGCGCCCACCCACGAGGAAATGTTCACCCTGCTGGTCAAAGACCTGTACTCCTCGTACAAGGACCTGCCGCTGAGCATCTACCAGATCCAGAACAAGTACCGCGACGAGGCACGTCCCCGGGCAGGACTGCTGCGCGGCCGAGAATTCATCATGAAGGACTCCTATTCCTTCGACGTCGACGACGCCGGCCTGGACGCCAGCTACGCCGCGCACCGCGGCGCCTACCTCAAGATCTTCGAGCGCCTCGGCCTCGAGGTCATTCCGGTTGCCGCGACCGCTGGCGCCATGGGCGGGTCCAAGAGCGAGGAGTTCCTGCACCCCACGGAGATCGGCGAGGACACCTTCGTGCGCTCCGCCGGCGGCTACGCAGCCAACGTCGAGGCGGTCACCACCGTGGTCCCCGCGGACATCGACTTTTCCAACGCCCCGGCCGCCGCGGTCCGGGACACCCCGGACACCCCCACCATCGAGACCCTCGTGGACGCCGCCAACGTCCTGGTGCCCCGCGCCGAGGCGGACGGCGGCGCCTGGGCGGCCGCTGACACGCTCAAGAACGTCGTTCTCGCCGTCACCCTGCCGACGGGCGAACGCCAGATCGTCGTCATCGGCGTTCCGGGCGACCGCGGCGTCGACCTCAAGCGCGTGGAAGCGAACATCGGGTCCTTCCTGCCAATCGCCGGCGAAATCACGCTCGAGGCCGCCAACGAGGAGGACCTCAAGAAGCAGGACCTCATCGTCAAGGGCTACCTCGGCCCCGGCCTGTCCCTGGATGCACCCCTGCTGGGCACCGGAGGCGCCGCCAAGCTCCTCTACCTTGTGGATCCGCGCGTCGTCAGCGGCTCCGCCTGGGTCACCGGCGCCAACGAGGCCGGCAAGCACGTCTTCGGCCTGGTCGCCGGACGCGACTTCGGCTGGGACGGCGTCATCGAGTGCACCGAGGTGCGCGCCGGCGACGAGGCCCCCGACGGATCCGGCCCGCTGGAAACCGCCCGCGGCATCGAAATGGGCCACATCTTCCAGCTCGGCCGCAAATACGCCGAAGCCTTGGAATTGAAGGTCCTGGACCAGAACGGCAAGCAGGTCGTGGTCACCATGGGTTCCTACGGCGTCGGCGTCACCCGCGCCGTCGCGGCCCTGGCCGAATCCAACCACGACGACAAGGGCCTGATCTGGCCGCGCGCCGTCGCTCCGGCCGATGTCCACGTGGTGGCTGTTGGCCGCGGCGAGGAGATCTTCGCTGCCGCCGAGAAGCTGGCTGTCGACCTGGAAGCCGCCGGCCTCGAGGTGATCTACGACGACCGTCCCAAGGTGTCCCCGGGCGTGAAGTTCGGCGACGCCGAACTCGTCGGCGTGCCGACCATCCTCGCCGTCGGCCGCGGGCTCGTGGACGGCGTCGTCGAGATCAAGGACCGCCGCAGCGGCAACGCCGAAAACATTGCTGTTGGTAAGGCCGTCGACTTCTGTGTCGATGCCGTCCGCAACAGCTAACCCGCAGTCCGTCCAGGCGTGGTTTCCGGACTCGAGTCGATTGAGCTCAGCACCCTCATCCTGATCGTGGTCGCCGGCTTCGCCGCGGGCTGGGTCGATGCCGTCGTCGGCGGCGGGGGACTGATCCAGCTCCCGGCGATGCTGCTGGTGCCGGGCATCAGCCCGGTGCAGGCGCTGGCGACGAACAAGATGGGGTCGATTTTCGGCACCACGACCAGCGCCGTCACGTACTACGGCCGGGTCCGGCCGGATCTGCGGACCGCGCTGCCCATGGCCGTCATTGCCATGGCCGGCAGCTTTGGCGGGGCGGTGCTCGCGGCGAACCTCCCGGCGAGCGTGTTCAAACCCATCATCGTGGTGGCGCTGGTCGCCGTCGCGCTGTTCACCGCCTTCCGCCCGAACGTGGGGGAGCTGACCAGGCTGCGGCACAGCGGCCACCGGCACTACGTGCTGGCGTGCCTGATCGGCGGCGTGATCGGGTTCTATGACGGACTGATCGGCCCCGGCACCGGCTCCTTCCTGATCATCGCGCTTGTCTCGGCGATGGGTTACGCCTTCCTCGAAGCAAGCGCCAAGGCCAAGATCGTGAACATGGCCACCAACGCCGGCGCCCTGCTGTTCTTCGTGCCGCACGGTGCCGTGCTGTGGGGTCTCGGGCTGGTCCTGGGCCTGGCGAATATGGCCGGGGGCTACCTCGGCGCCCGGACAGCCGTCAAGCAGGGGAACAGGTTCATCCGCATCGTGTTCCTCGCCGTGGTGGGTGCCCTGATCATCAAGCTCGGCTCGGACATCTGGCAGGAGAGCTTCGTCTGACACCCTCCCCGTTCCCTGGACGCAGGCGTAGCATGCAGCTATGTCAGCTCCTGTTGAACGCTACAGCGATGCCCTGGAGGCTGCGGCCCGGCGCGCACGCCAGTGGCTGGAGAGCGGCACACTGCCGGCAGCGCTGGCCGCGGACTGGCTGGTCAGCGCCTGGGACCCACTGCGTTCGCGGCGGATATCCGGATCATCGGGCAGCTCCGACAGGGCACTGCCGCGCCATGCCCCCCACCCGGCAGGGCGAACGCTGGCCGCAGCTTTCCGCCGACGCAAAGTCCCACAGGTTCCGCAGCACCTGCCTGCCCGTCAGCCGGTCGTCGAAGGCGACGATCCCTGCATGGCCAAGGGCGGCGTTATGTTCGGAGAGGGCGGCATTGCTCAGCGGGATGTCGAGGTCATCGGGGCCGACGAGGCCGCCCAGCGGTCCGCCGATTTGGAGGGAGCGCACCGTTGCACCGCCTCGAAGTCCGCCGCCGAGTTCCTCCACGATCCGTCTCAGCGGTGTGCCGATCTGCACCTCGTAGGCTCCGGGCCGGCGGAAGCGTTCGGACAGGCAGACAAGCACGGTGCCGGTTTCGTCCGCAGTCCCCAGTGCGGCGTACGCGGCGCCCCCGTGCTGCACGATCCACGGGAGTGCGCTGAGCGTTTCCACGTTGTTGACTACTGTGGGCCGGCCGTGCAGCCTTCTCCCGGTGGGAAACGGCGGACGGGGCCGCACGACGCCGCGCAGTCCTTCCAGCCCGTTCATCAGTGCCGTTTCCTCGCCGGAGACATCAGAGCCTGCACCGTCCACCACTTAAATCTCCAGGCTGAAACCTTTGCCCCCTATCCCGGGGCCGGGAAATCCGGCGGTGTATGCCTCGAGCAGAGCCTCCCGCAGCCGGGCGGCGGCGCGGGGGTACTCCGAGCGGACGAACACGATTCCGGTCGCCGCACGGACAGCGAAGCAGGCCAGGGCGAGTCCCTCGAGCACCCGGTTCGGGTCCTGTTCCATCAGCAGGCGGTCCGCATAGGACCCGGGGTCACCCTCGTCGCCGTTGGCCACCACCACCCGGGGTGCTCAAGGGCGGCCCGCCATTTGGCAGCAACGCTGAACCCGGCTCCGCCACATCCGCGCAAACGCGTTGACTCCACCTGGCCGAGGATGTCCTGGGGTGCGCCTGAGGCGACAACGCCAGGCCACGCGGACCACGGCTGCGCCGTTCCCACCAGTCCGGCAGTCACCACCGGAACCGGACTGTCGTTGTGAACGGGATGGGTGGCGCCTTAGGTGCGGATTCCCCCCGCAATTGTGCCGCCAGATCGGCGCCGGTGCAGGCCTGTTCGCCGTCGAGGGCTGCGGGACCGGCGAAGCAGTAGCCGAGGCAGCGCACCGCCTGGATCGAAACGGAGCCGTCCGCCGTCCGGCTTCCCGTCTCTACCCCGAGTGCCGCCTCCACCTCGGCGACGTGGGCTCCAGCGCTCGCCGCGAAGCACGCGGCTGCGGCGCAGACGCGGACACGCCGGTCTCCGCGTTGCGCGGAGAAGTCGCTGAAGAACGTCGCCGGTCCCTGGACCGCCGCCGCGGGCAAACCGAGCGTGCGGGCAATCGCCGTGGGTTCAGCGCCCGGGGCGCGGAGCATGCTCCTGACGTCCCCGATCGGCCGGTCGAAGCGGGCCGCATACCGGAGAAACGGATCGTCAGTGGTCCGCTCCGGACGCCCGTCGGGCATGGAGCTTGAGCGACCCTCACCGGGTTTCTGCATGCATTCCACCCTCGTCCGGGGCCAGGGAGGGGCTAGAACCGAAAGTCCCGCGACGCCGGGACACCGGTGTGCCCCTCACTCACGGCCGGACCTGGCTCCGATCCGATGCCCGCTGGGCCGTGCCCCCGCCCGGCTCGGGCAGGGCGTGGGGCGCGGGCAGCTCCGGCAGCGTGCGGCCGGCGAGGGTGCTGGCCACCCAGAGCGAACGGGCGAGGTCGCCTTCGTGCCGGGGCTTCGAGGCGTACCAGAGCGCGTTCTCGACCTCTCGGGCCAGGCTCCATTGCCGGGCGACGCCGGCGTCGAGTCCGGCGGCCCTGCTGAAGTCGCGGCAGCGCTCCCGCAGGCCCTGTTCCGGATCAGCCCGCGGCAGTTCACGGATCCGGTTCCACAGCAACGGTGCCACCGCGAATTCCGCCTCCCCGACCATGGGCTGCGGGTCGATCGCGGCCCAGCCACCGGCCGGTCCACCGCCGCCGCCTTGCGGTTCCGCACTGCGGAGCCGGGCCAGGATGTTCAGATAGTGCAGGTCGGTGTGGACCAGCACATCCCGTGCGGAGCGGCGGCCGACGGCTCCGCGGGTCTGGCAGACCTCAAGCGCGGCTTCCAGCAGCCAGCGCGGGAAGGGCCGGCCCAGCCGTTCCCAGCTCTCCGGCAGCTCATCACTCCACTGCTCGGCCCGGGCCGCGACGTGGTCGAAATCCTGCCATTCCGGGCGTCCGTCGGGGACCAGACTCAGACGGCGGACCAGCGCGCCCCACACCGGGACCGCCTCGTCCATGGGCGCGTCCCGGAGGGAGCGGGCGGCGTCCAGGCGCTCCAGCAGCAGCGCACCGGCACCGGCGTCGCCGGCGAGCAGCCGGACCGCCCCGCGCCCGTTCCAGAGGGCGAGGGCCTGCGGCTCGAGGAGCGCTTCGTCGTGCGGATAGGCGATCTTCAGGACGGTTGCCTGGCGCGCAGCGTCCCCGGTTGCTTCGCTGGCCCCGGTGCTGGCGGAGGCCTCCATAGTTTTGGCCGCGGTCCCGGTCCCGGCGCGAAGCCGCACCGGGACCACGATGGCTCCGTGGCCGTTCCACGGCAGCGCGCCGGGAGCGAGGTCCAGCTCGAGCTGCCACTGGTCCAGGCAGTGCCGGACCAGCCGCTGCAGGGCGGCAAGCCAGTCTCGGCCGGTTGAGCTGCCGCTGTAGCGGCGGCTGAGGTTGGGCGGGATCGGGATCTCTGCTGGCTGACTCATCGGATCCAGCGTAGTTGCCGGGTGCTCTGGAACCGCTGAGTCCGGCGGGTCGACCTTGTCAGCCGGCCGGCATCCTGCCGGCGAAGCAGACGTCTCAGACGGTGATGCCGCTGGCTCCGAGCCAGCTGCCGATCAGGTAGGTCGCGACGAGTGCCGCGGCGCCGCCGATCACCACCCGCACGGCGGCCTTCATCTTCGAGCCGCCGCCGATCCAGGCGCCGATGGCACCGGTCAGGGCCAGGGCGAGCAGCACAGCCACGAAGGTCAGCGGAACACGGCTTTCCTCCGGCGGAAGCAGGATGGCAAGCATCGGCAGGATCGCGCCAACCAGGAACGCCGCAGCGGAGGCGAAGGCGGCATGCCACGGACTGACAATGTCGGTCTCGACGATGTGCAATTCAGCGGACAGGTGGGCGCCGAGGGCATCGTGGGCGGTGAGTTCCTTGGCCACGGTCCGGGCGGTGTCCGCACTGAGACCTTTGCCCTGGTAGATGGCGGCGAGTTCCTCGAGCTCCTCTTCGGGCTGTTCTTCCAGTTCCCGGCGTTCCTTCTCGATCAGGTCCCGCTGGCTGTCCTTCTGGCTGCTCACCGAGACGTACTCGCCCAGGGCCATCGAGATTGCTCCACCGACCACGCCGGCGGTACCGGCGACGAGGATGGGGCCGGAATCCGTGGTGACGCCGGCGACGCCGACCACAATCGCTGCGACGGAGACGATGCCGTCGTTGGCTCCCAGCACACCCGCGCGCAGCCAGTTGAGGCGGTGCGCCATGTCTGTGCGGTGGGGCTCGTTCTCATGCTGGATGGGGGCTGCTTGACTGTCCATAAGTACAGCAAAGCATCGCCGCCCGCAGCTGGCCAGTATGACGAGCCTAATTAAGCGCATCCTCCCCGCCGCGCCACTCATCTGCCGCCGCGCCACTTAGGGGCAGGCCGGGGCTTAGGGGCCGGGGGCAGGCAGTTCGGGGAAGCCCGCCGGGTCTGCCGCCAGACCGGGGAGGGCTCCGGTCTCCGCACCCCAGAGGGCGGACCGGCGTGCAGCAGCGACGAGGCCGGCGATCGCCCACTGACGGGTCTGGCCCTCACTCAAGGCCACAAGGTCGCCGTAGACCGGCAGCGCCGAGGCTTCCAATCCTCCGAGGCCGGCGGCGGGCGAGGCCAGGAACTCCTGCTCCATGGTGTACCCGGCTTCGCGCTGCGGCACCGGGGCGCAATGCATCCGGGCCAGTGCTTCGGACTCGGTGGCCAGGGACTCATGCAGGGCGAGCTGTCCTGACGCCCGGGCGGCCGCTTCGCCACCCAGCCGGGTCAGGGCCACCTGATAGCCGTACAAAGTCTCCAGCTCGGTCTTTACGGTCGCCGCCAGTGCTCCGGGCAGTGTGGCGGGACCGGCACCGTCGCCCGCCGAAGCGGCCGAAGCACCCGTCGAAGCCGCCGCAGCACCCGCAGGGGAGGTCGACGGCGATGCCGCAGCGCTCGGGCACATGCCGGAGAGCCGGGGTGCGTCCGGGTCGGGCCCCGCCGGGGCCGGCGACCCGGCAGCCGCGGCGAGGGAGGATGACTGCAGCAGCTGGGCGGTCCCGACGGCCGTGAGCAGGCGGGCCATCCCGCCGTCGGCCACGGCAGCGTCGGCGAGCCGTTGGGCCGCGCTGTCGGCCAGTGCGGCCGCCAGTGCGGCCGCCGATGAGGGCAGCGGAGCTGCAGACCGGACGGCAGCCGCAGCGCCAGACGGAACGGCGGATGGAGTAGCCGAGGGTGTCGCCGGACCCGGAGACAGCGTCGGCGCCGGTTCATCCTGGCCCGGCAGCAGGAGGGCCCGGGCCTGGCTTGTCAGCAAACTCACAGTCTGCGCCACGGCGGGCTTTGCGCCGCCGGAAGCGGACCCGCCCAGTTCCTCGCCGGCGGCCCGCAGCCGCATGGTTTCAGCCAGCGCGGCGGACCTGGCCTGTTCGGAAAACGGCGGTTCGGCGGGCTCCCCGGGGCTTCGGGGACTCAGAGCGATCCCGAGGCTCACGACCACGAGGGCGAGGCAGCCGAGGAGCGCGATGCGGGGAATGAGCTTCCGCCGCCGCTTTTTCCCGCTGTCGTCCTTCACAACAGACGATTTTGTCATGGTTGGCATGCCGGCCGCGAACTGAAGTGCACCACGGTGCCCGGAAAATCGCTAGGCTAGTACACACAACATCATCTAAACGGGAGGCGGCCGGCATCATGACCAACGCAGAAGCCACGACTTCAACAGACCGGACCGGGACGGGTAAGGCTGAGGCCGCGCCCGTACACAACTCCGAGGCCGAGCGGCTGCATGCCCTCCTGGAACCCGAGGTCCTGGCAAACCGGCTGTACCTGGAGGACGTTTCCATCCATGTCGCCGGAGCCAACCGCGTGGTCCACGTAGTGGTGGACCTGCCGCAGGAGGAAACGGGCGGCGTCGGTCTCGACGTCATCGCGGAGATCTCCAAGACCCTCTCCGACATCCTGGACAATGATCCCAGCACCGACGCGCGCCCTTACGAGCTTGAGGTTTCCTCGCCCGGCGTCGGCCGTCCCCTCACCGAAGAGCGGCACTGGCACCGCGCCCGCGGGCGGATGGTCAAGGTCAATGTCCTGCAGGGCGAGAACGTCACCGGCCGGGTCCAATCCGTCGACGACGACGGCGTCACCTTGATCCCCGAGATTGCCGTCAAGAAGGGCATGAAGGCCAAGCAGGGCGAGCCCATCAAGCTTCCTTTCGACAAGATCCGCAGCGGAAAAGTCGAGATAGAGTTCAGCCACCTCGAAGAGGCAGGCGTGGAAAACGCAAACAATGGACCTTCTGAGGAGGCCTAATGGATATTGACATGAGCGCACTGAGACTCCTGGAGCGTGAGCGTGAAATCCCGCTGGATCTCCTGATTCCCACGATCGAGCAGGCCCTGCTGGTGGCCTACCACAAGACGCCGGGCGCCTTCGAGAAGGCCCGGGCCGAGCTGGACCGCAAGAGCGGGCACGTGACCATCTGGGCCACGGAGATCGACGACGACGGCGCCCCCATCGGCGAATTCGAGGACACCCCCGCCGGGTTCGGCCGCATCGCCGCCAGCACCGCCCGGCAGATCATCCTCCAGCGCCTGCGCGATGTTGAGGACGACAACGTCCTCGGCGAGTTCAAGGGCCGCGAGGGCGAACTGGTGGCCGGGACCATCCAGCAGGGCAACAATCCGCACATGATCCAGGTCAACCTGGGCACGGTGGAGGCACTGCTGCCGCCGCCCGAGCAGGTGCCGGGGGAGAAGTACATCCACGGCAACCGGCTACGCGCCTTTGTGCTCGACGTGCACCGCGGCACCAAGGGACCCTCCATTACCCTGTCCCGGTCACACCCGGGCCTCGTGCGGAAGCTCTTCGAAATGGAAGTTCCGGAAATCGCGGACCGCTCCGTGGAAATCGTCGCCCTCGCCCGTGAGGCCGGGCACCGCACCAAGATGGCGGTCAAGGCCAACAACCCCGGCATCAACGCCAAGGGCGCCTGCATCGGCGAGATGGGGTCGCGCGTCCGTGCGGTCATGAACGAACTCAACGACGAGAAGATCGACATTGTCGATTACAGCGACGATCCGGCCACGTTCATCGCCAGCGCGCTCTCCCCGTCACGGGTGAATTCCGTCACCATCACGGACGAGGCAACCCGCTCGGCCCGCGTCGTGGTCCCGGATTACCAGCTCTCCCTCGCCATCGGCAAGGAAGGCCAGAACGCCCGACTCGCTGCCAAGCTCACCGGCTGGCGGATCGACATTGTCTCGGACGCCGCGGTCAGCCGCGACAACTAGGTCCCAAATCAGTGGCCCCCGCGCGGGGACCACAACAACGGGGCCACGGTCCAGGCCTGCCCGTCAGCGTCCGTGTCCCCGCACGTTCGGGGTCCGGGCGCCTGAGGGGCTAGACTAGAGATGACCGCGCCTAACGGCCGGTATCCGCGTGTCCCTTACGCGTCCGGGTTCTGCGTCCGGCGAAGGTGTTGATGACAACCCTTGGCCAGGCCGCCTCCGGAAGCCAGGGGCCGGCAGATATGCACTGGCAGGAAGATACTCGTAAGTGGCACACGTGCAACACCTCGAGATTCAGCCGCAGCGTACCTGCATCGGATGCCGGAAAAAAGGATCGCGGTCGGAGCTACTCCGGCTCGTCGCCGACGGCAGCGGTTCATCCGCCGTCGTAGTGGATGAACGACGCCGGATGGCTGGCCGGGGTGCATGGCTGCACCCCAGCGAAAAGTGCCTGGCACTGGCGGTCAAACGTCGAGCGTTCGGACGCGCCCTCAACGGCGCTGCCGGAACAGCCGACGTCGAACGCCGGATTCTGGCGGGCACGCAAGCCGTGGACACCCCGGTGGCCGCAGCAACAACCGTCCAACCTGAAAGCGGGTCAGAAAACTGATGGAAACCCGATGAGTTCCCAGTGATGAGTGCGCAACGATGACAACTTTGTTGCGCTCTGCAATGGGCCTTCCAGCTGCACTCGCGGCGGAGGCCCGCATTAAGAAGTAGACGGTTCGTGCCTGGCTCGGTGCGGACCGAGACAGGAGAAATGTGGCCAAGGTCCGCGTACATGAGCTTGCTAAAGAGCTCGGTATTACTTCCAAAGATGCAGTAACCAAACTGCAGGAACTGGGCGAATTCGTTCGCTCTGCCTCTTCCACCATTGAGGCCCCCGTTGTGAGGAAACTCCGCAACGCGTTCCCCGACGCAGCAGCCGCTTCGAAGTCCGAAGCGCCCGCGTCCGCCCCCAAGGCACCCGCCAGCCCCTCGGCAAACCGTCCGGCGCCCGCGCCGGCCCCGGCTGCCCCCACGGCGCCGGCGGCTGCCGTAACCAAGACTGAAACTCCGGCACCGGCAGCAGCTGCACCGGCAGTCAGTGCCGCCCCAGCAGCACCGGCGGCTCCCGCCGCCCAGGCTCCGGCTGCGCCCTCCACGGGCGCCAAGCCCGGCGCACGTCCGGCACCCAAGGCTGAAGCCCCGGCTGCTCCGGCACGCCAGGGTGGCTCGGCACCCCGCCCGGGCGGTCCCCGTCCCGGCAACAACCCCTTCGCTCCGTCCCAGGGCATGCCCCGGGGCCGCGGCGGCGACAACGAACGTCCCGCGCGTCCGGGTAACAACCCGTTTGCTCCGTCCCAGGGCATGCCGCGTCCGGGCGGAAGCCGCACCGAGGGCGAACGCCCCGGCGGTCCCCGTCCCGCAGCAGGCGCTGGTGGTCCCCGTCCCGGTGCTCCCCGCACCGGCGGCGCTCCGGGTGCCCGTCCGGGCGCACCGCGTCCGGCCGGCGCAGCCGGCGCAGGCCGTCCGGCAGGGGCCGGCGGAAACCGTCCGACTCCCGGCATGATGCCTAACCGCACCGAACGTCCCGCACCCGCTGGTGCAGGCCGTCCCGGCGGCGGAGCCCGCGGCCCCGGCCGTCCGGGTGGCGCTCCAGGTACCGGTGCTCCCGGTGCCGGTGGCGGCGCTCCGGCCGGCGGTGGCTTCGGCAAGGGTGGCCGCGGTCGCGGCGGCACCCAGGGTGCCTTCGGTAAGGGCGGCGCAGGCCGTGGCAAGCAGCGCAAGTCGAAGCGTGCCAAGCGCCAGGAACTCGAGCAGATGAGTGCGCCGTCGCTGGGTGGCGTGAGTGTGCCCCGCGGCGACGGCAACACCGTAGTCCGGCTTCGCCGTGGCTCGTCCATCACCGACTTTGCCGACAAGATCGAGGCGAACCCCGCCGCACTGGTGACCGTGCTCTTCCACCTCGGCGAAATGGCTACGGCCACGCAGTCGCTGGATGAAGAGACCTTTGCCCTCCTGGGCGAGGAGCTTGGCTACAAGCTCCAGGTCGTTTCCCCTGAGGACGAGGAGCGCGACCTGCTCTCCGGCTTCGACATCGACTTCGATGCCGAGCTGGAAGCCGAAGGCGACGAGGAGCTCGAGGCACGTCCTCCGGTTGTCACCGTCATGGGTCACGTTGACCACGGTAAGACCCGACTGCTCGATGCCATCCGCAAGTCGGACGTTATGGCTGGCGAGCACGGCGGCATCACGCAGCACATCGGTGCTTACCAGGTCACGCACCAGCACGAAGGAATCGATCGCAAGATCACCTTCATCGATACTCCGGGCCACGAGGCGTTCACCGCCATGCGTGCCCGTGGTGCGAAGGTCACTGACATCGCCATCCTCGTGGTCGCAGCGGACGACGGCGTTATGCCGCAGACCGTTGAAGCCCTCAACCACGCGCAGGCGGCCAACGTGCCGATCGTCGTGGCCGTGAACAAGATCGACAAGGAAGGCGCCAACCCGGAAAAGGTCCGTGGCCAGCTGACCGAGTACGGACTGGTTCCGGAAGAATACGGTGGCGACACCATGTTCGTGGAGGTCTCTGCACGCCAGAACCTGAACATTGACGAACTGCTCGAGGCCGTCCTGCTCACCGCAGACGCAGCCCTGGACATGCGCGCCAACCCGAACAAGGACGCCCGCGGTATCGCGATTGAAGCCAACCTGGACAAGGGCCGCGGCGCGGTCGCTACCGTCCTGGTTCAGTCCGGCACCCTGCACATCGGCGACACCATCGTGGCAGGCACGGCTCACGGCCGCGTCCGTGCGATGTTCGACGACGACGGCAGTGCCCTGACCGAGGCCGGCCCGTCCCGCCCCGTGCAGGTCCTGGGTCTGTCCAACGTCCCGCGCGCCGGCGACACGTTCTTCGTGACCGCTGACGAGCGCACCGCCCGCCAGATCGCCGAGAAGCGTGAAGCTGCGGACCGTAACGCCGCCCTGGCCAAGCGCCGCAAGCGCATCAGCCTGGAAGACTTCGACCAGGCCGTCGCCGATGGCAAGATCGACACCCTCAACCTCATCCTCAAGGGTGACGTGTCCGGTGCCGTGGAAGCCCTCGAAGACGCGCTGCTCAAGATCGACGTCGGCGAGGGTGTCCAGCTCCGCGTTATCCACCGCGGTGTCGGTGCGATCACGCAGAACGACGTCAACCTGGCTACGGTCGACAGCGCCGTCATCATCGGATTCAACGTCAAGCCCGCCGAGCGTGTTGCCGAACTGGCAGACCGCGAAGGCGTGGACATGCGCTTCTACTCCGTCATCTACGCAGCAATTGATGACATTGAGGCAGCCCTCAAGGGCATGCTCAAGCCGGAGTACGAAGAGGTCCAGCTTGGCACCGCCGAGGTCCGCGAAGTGTTCCGTTCCTCCAAGTTCGGCAACATTGCAGGCTCGATCGTCCGCTCGGGTGTTATCCGACGCAACGCGAAGGCCCGTGTCAGCCGCGACGGCAAGGTCATCGGTGACAACCTCACGGTTGAGACGCTCAAGCGCTTCAAGGACGACGCCACCGAGGTCCGTACGGACTTCGAGTGTGGTATCGGTCTTGGCTCGTTCAACGACATCAACGAGGGCGACACCATCGAGACCTTCGAGATGCGCGAAAAGCCGCGCGTCTAAGTCGGTTTAGCGTTACAGGTGCGGGGCCGTTGGATTTTTCCGGCGGCCCCGCCCCTGCGCTGGGCGGCCAACGTCTGACGACGTCGGCCGCCCAGCTCCGGCAGGCCCGATGCCACTCCCAGGCCGCCGGAAAAACCCAACGGGTTCGTCGTAGGCTTGCCTTAGGCGCGTGGCAACAAACCAGAAGTGTGTACACAAGCCGCTAACGCGCCGTCGTACATCCAAATTTTTAGGAGTGGAAATGGCTGATCCCGCACGGGCTGCCAAGTTGGCGCAGCGGATTAGGGTTGTTGTTGCTGAGGCCCTGGGCCGGAGGGTTAAGGATCCCCGGCTTGAGGGCGTCACTGTCACCGATGCGCGGGTGACCAATGATCTGCAGCATGCCACGATCTATTACACCGTGTTCGGTGACGAGCTGGCCCAGGCGGAGGCCGCCAAGGCACTGGAGAAGGCCAAGGGTGTGTTGCGTCAGGAGGTTGGCCGCAACGTTACTGTCCGGCTGACGCCGACCCTGGAATTCGTGGCAGACCAGATCCCGGTCAACGCCTCCAACCTGGAGGAGCTGCTCCGGGCCGCGAAGAAGCGCGACGCCGAGGTGGCCGCACTCGCTGCCAGCGCAAAGCACGCCGGCGACGCCGACCCCTACAAGAGCGACACCCCGCAGGACGTGGAGCTCGACGAGGACGACTTCGACGAAGAGGACCTGGACCTCGTCGACGAAGACGACGTAGACGAGGACAGCAACAAGTAGTCCAGCCTCGACCAGCTCTGCGTCGACGCAGTCCTGAACCAATGGAGTTCTGCTCGGATTTGGCCGGCCCCGGCAGGGGGCCGGCCATTTCTGTCTGGCAACAGCGCTGTCCTATCAGGTCCTGGTTGCCCCGTCATGGCGCCCGCCCCGCAGATCCAGGTACATGACCTGGCCGTCGGGCGGCAAATCCGGCCGCGAGCACCGCCGTCCGCTCGCCCGAGTCCGGGTCGATCCTGAGTTCGCCTTCGCCGAACAGCGAGGCAACATACAGCCCGCCGTCGTCGTCCAGGGCGAGTCCCGTGGGCGTCATGATGTCATCCGCCACGAGTTCCACCCCGCCGTCGTCCGGGTGCACTTTGAAGATCGCCCGCTGGGGCCCAGGGTCGGATCTTCCGGTCCGCCGGGGAGGGACGTGACGTACAGCCAGCCATCCGGCCCGACGGCGACATCGGTCGGAACGGCCTCGAAATCATAGGTCGTTCCCACGAGGCAGCCGGGCAACCGGTTGGAGGCCGCGGCTTCCGGGGTGATCCTGGCGGGCCGGGCCGGGAGTACAGCGACCGTCTTGGTCTTGCCGCTCCGGGTATCAACTGAGACCACGCTGTTCGCGCCGGCATCCGCGACGTAAATGGTGCCGTCGGAGATTTCCTCAGTTTCCAGGGCGGCGAAATCGCCCAGCGTCCGCTGGCGCCCGTCGTCGTCGATGATGCGGACGTGGCCGGCCAGCTCAGCCGGGTGGGGTCCGGCTCCCTGGCTCTCCAGGAAGTACGTACTCCCACCCCGCTGGGCATTGCCCGCAACGCTCCCGTCAGGGGTTTCGTAGAGGACGGTGTGGTTCCCCCGGGAATCGAACCGGGTCAGCCGGCCGGCAAAGGATTCGCTGACCGTGACGGAGCCGTGGTGCCCGGCGCTGACATGCAGCGGACCCACCAGCCGTGGCAAGCAATGACAATTTCCTTCTCATGGTCGGCTCCCGCGGCGAGTGATGAGATCTCGACATCGTTGTGACCCTTGAGACCGGGGTTTGTCGCGTCAGGGGTCTTCACGGCCCCCTAGCGGATGCCAGGCCTCCGGAGACGCAAAGTCGACGCCTGCGCGGCGACCACGGGGTTCCGAAGCCGGCGGCGCTGCTGGTTATGATCTGACCATGGTCATGGCACCCCCAGCGTCGGACATCAACCGCTTCCTGGATCAGGCAATCCGCTTTGCCGCCGGCAATGTGGCCGCGGGCGGCGGACCGTTCGGGGCGCTGGTGGTGGCCCCCGACGGGAGGATCCGTGAAGGCGTCAACCAGGTGACGCGGGACAACGATCCCACAGCCCACGCCGAAGTCGTCCCCATCCGCACGGCTGCCGCCGCGTCCGCCACGTTCGATCTCAGCGGTGCCGTGCTGTATGCCAGCTGCGAACCGTGCCCGCTGTGCCTCGCCGCAGCCCTCTGGTGCCGCGTCGACCTGGTGTACTTCGCCGCAGACCGTCAGGCGGCGGCGGCCGCCGGTTTCGACGATGCGCTGTTCTATGAGTACTTCGGCGGCACCGGGCCGGAACTGATGCCGGTCCGCCACACGGCCGTCCCGGCATCGGAGGTTCCTTTCCAGGCCTGGCGCGATAACCCGGACCGCGTTGAATACTGAAAGCGGCCACCAAGGCCGGCACCCCAGCGACGGCCCGCCGGGGGGGCTTTGGACTCTATGCCGGTCCCGCGCAGGGGCGTCCCATGGAACCATGACTTCGGGGACTACGAAAGGCGGCGGTCTGTGGGCTCCAGCCTGATCACCTGCCCCCAGTGCGGGAAAACAAACCGGATTCCGGCGGCGGCTGCCGGCCATCCGCGTTGCGGCAACTGCCGCGCGGACCTGCCCTGGATTGTCGACGCCGGCGATGCCGACTTCGCTGTGATCGCCGAACAGTCGTCGACGCCCGCGCTGATCGATTTCTGGGCAGCCTGGTGCGGTCCCTGCCGCATGGTCAGTCCCGTGCTGGACAAGCTCGCCCAGGAGCGGGCCGGCCGGGTCAAACTAGTCAAGGTCGACGTCGACAAGTCACCGGCGCTTTCACGGCGCTTCGACATCCAGGCCATTCCGACCATGCTGCTGATCAGGGACGGCAAAGTGCTCGCCCGGCAGGCGGGAGCTCCGCCCGCGGCGGCCCTGCGCGAATGGCTCGACGGCGCCCTCGCGGCGGGCAAACCCTGACCGTCCCACGTGCGAGATGGAGGAAGCAATGACCGAGATACTGCGCTACGAAGTGGGTTCCGGGACGGTGCTGGTCGAGGTTGCAGATAACAGCTACGGCGTCGAGCGCCCCTCGCGGAACGAGCAGGGAATTACCGACGCCGGGCGGCGGCTGGAAGATGCCCTCGCCGCCATCCGCCCGGCTGCCAGCGCGGCGGCGGAGGTCCTGAGGGAGGTCGGCGCTGAGCATCTGGAGCTCCAGTTCGGGGTGAAACTGGCCGGTGAAGCGGGGGCCATCATCGCGCAGAACTGCTCTGCGGCCCACTTCGTCGTCAAGCTGTCGTTCTCCCACACGCCCCCGGCGCAATTGTCGCCGGAGGACGAGATTATGCTGTGAGGCCGGCCGGCCCGGCGGAGTGAGCGGCGGCGCGGGGAGGTTTCCCCGGCACCGCCGTCAGCGTCGCCGGCTCCGCGCGCCCCGGGCGCCCAGGCCGCCCAGGAAGGGCGAGCCCACCCCCAGCAGGAAGCCGAAGTCGTACCAGTTTCCGGCGCGGGCCGAGTTGTAGACCGGGAACTCACTCCACTGGCCGAAGACATGGACGATCAACAGAATCCACGCCGTGAGCCCGTTCCAGATGCCCCATAACAAGTCCTGCCACCACATGTGAACCTCCCTGAGAACCCCGACATGCCCGTCCCGGAACGGTACGCCCCGGGACGCACGCGATGACACGTGCTGGGCTCAGGTTAGGCGTTGCGGCGTCGTGGCGGTAGGGGACAGAGACCCGGTGGCTGAGCCGTCAGCCTTCGGCTGTGACGCGGGCCGGGAGCCGTCCGAGGCCTTCGACAAGATCAGCCTGGCTGCGGCAGAGGGCAATCCGGATCCAGCCCTCGCCGATCGAGCCGAACGCGGTGCCGGGGGCAAAGGACACCCGGGAATCGGCGAGGAAGCGCCGGACCCAGGACCGCACGTCCCCGCCGCTGACGTGGGACACATCCGCCCACAGGTAGAAGGCTCCCTGCGCAGTGAGGAATGGGATCCCTTTGGACGCCAGGACGGCCGAGGCGGCGTCGCGGTTGGCCCGGTAGTGCGCGCGGGCATGGCTGACATAGTCCTGCGGGCCAGTCAGCGCGGCCAGCGCCGCATACTGCGAGGGCGAGGCGACACAGGAGACGATTGACTCCATCACGTTGTTCATCTTCTGTTCCAGGCCGGGCGGGCAGATCAGCGCGCCGATCCGCAGCCCGGTCAGACCGTAGGTCTTGGACAGCGTGAGCGAGGTGAACACGCGGGCTTCGCCCGGGACGTCGCTGTCGAAGCGGGCCGGGCTGACATGCGGGACGTCATACGTGAACGCCTCGTAGCATTCGTCGGAGATGATCCACAGATCGTGCCGGACGGCCATCGCCACGAGGCTGCGGGTGAGCTCCTCACCCAGGACGGCGCCCAGCGGATTGGACGGCGAATTGAGGATCAGCACCTTGGTCCGCGGCGTGATCAGCTCCTCGATGTCCGCGATCCGGGGCTGGAAGTCGTGCTCGGGATACAGCGGGTACTGCACCGGGACGGCATGCAGCAGGCTGGACGTCATGGCGAAGGTCGGGTAGCCCGGGTTGGGGATCAGGATTTCGTCACCGGGGGAGAGCAACAGGCTCATCGCGAAGTGCAGGCCCTGCTGGGCGCCGTCGACGACGTAGACGCGGTCCGCGCCGACCGGGGTCGCGTTATGATCCCGGAACCTGGCCGCGAAGGCCTCGCGCAGGGCCGGGATGCCGGCGTTCGGGGTGTAGTTCGTTTCGTCGCGGTCCAGGCAGGCCATCCCGGCTTCGAGGATATGGCGGGGGACGGCGAAACCCGGTTCGCCGATACTCAGCACAATCGCGCCGGGGGTGCCCCAGGCGGCTTCGGTGATTTCGCGGATCTGGTTCATGGGGACGTCACGGACGTGGGCGGCAAGCTCGGGCATGTCTGCCATCCTAACCGGAGCAGCCCCCGGCATTGGAGGACGGGGGCTGCTCCCGGCGCGTGGGCCCGCTCCGGCGCAGATATACTGGGGAGCGTGCTTTCTGGACTGGTAATAGTGGACAAGCCGCAGGGCTGGACCAGCCACGATGTGGTTGGACGGATGCGGCGGCTCGCCGGTACCCGAAAGGTGGGCCACGCCGGAACGCTGGATCCGATGGCCACGGGCGTGCTGGTGGTCGGCATCAACAAGGCCACCCGGCTGCTCACCTACATCGTGGGCACCTCCAAGACGTATACGGCCACCATCCGGCTGGGCGAATCCACCGTGACGGACGACGCCGAGGGCGAGGTCACCGCGACCCACAGCGCCGCCGCGGTCACCGAGGAAGCCGTCCGGGCCGGCGTCGCCGCCCTGACCGGTGAGATCCAGCAGGTTCCCAGCAGCGTCAGCGCCATCAAGGTCAACGGAGAGCGTGCCTACGCCCGGGTCCGCTCCGGCGAAGAAGTCAAGCTGGCCGCACGGCCGGTCACCATCCACCGCTTCGAGGTCCACGGCCTCCATCCGGTCCGCGACGGCGAGGCCCTGGACGTGGACGTGACCGTGGAATGCTCCTCCGGCACGTACATCCGGGCCCTGGCCCGCGACCTCGGCGGGGCGCTCGGCGTCGGTGGTCACCTGACGGCGCTGCGCCGCACCCAGGTCGGCCCCTACACGCTGGACCAGGCCCATACCCTGGAACAGCTCGCCGAAGAGCTGGATGTGCTGGAAATGTCCCAGGCCGCCCGGGCGCTCATGCCCAACCGTGAACTCAGCGACGAGGAAACCACCGAGATTTCCTTCGGCCGCAGGATCGCCGCGGGGGCGGCGGCTGGCACAGCGGGCGCAGCCACGCCGGAGAATCCGGACGCCGGTTTCGCCCCGGACGGGACTCTTGTGGCACTGCTCGCTGACAAGGGCAGCTACGCCAAACCGGTGCTGGTCTTCGCGCCGGACAATGAGAAGCGTGCGCCCCAGCAGCCGGCGGCGGAACAGCAGGCCGGTCAGTAGTGGACGCGTATTTCTACATCATCCTGGTGGTCGGGCTGGTCTCCACCGTGATCTGCCTGACCGCCGGCATCCTCAAAAAGGCCCCGAACGACACGACGATCCTCTCGGTGGCCGCCGTCGAACTGTCCCTGCTGGTCTATCTGGTCGGGTCGATCGTCCGGGTCGCGGGCGGGGAACAGATGGCGGGGGAGCCGTGGGAGTTCTGGGGTTACCTGCTGACGGCCCTCCTGCTGCCGGTGGGCGCGGTGTACTGGGCCATCCTGGAACGCACCCGCTGGAGCAACTTCGTGCTGGCCGCCGCCGGCGTCACCGCCGTGGTGATGGCCGCCCGAATGAATCAGATTTGGTACTGACGTGGAAGAGGCAGAGAACGTGACCGCGAAACCAACGCATGAGGACGTCGGAACGACGCCGGCCGCTGCTGCTGCCGGCCCGGCCCCGGCTTCGACGCCGGCCGCTGCTGGCCCGGCCCCGGCGGCAACAGACACCCGCAACACCGGCCCCGGCCGGCTGCTGATCGCTGTTTATGCCGTGTTCGCGATTTCCGCAACGGCCCGGGCGGGATACCAGATCCTCACCAAGTTCTCCGAAGCCCCCCTGGCGTATCTGCTCTCGGCATTCGCCGCCGTCGTCTACCTGGTGGCGACAGTGTCCCTCGCGAAGTCCGGCCGCACCTGGTTCAAGGTCTCCGTTGCGGCGGTGCTCGTGGAACTGGTGGGAGTGCTGGTGGTCGGCGCGCTCAGCATGTTCGACTCGGTCAACTTCCCGCATGAGACCGTCTGGTCCCTTTTTGGCCGCGGTTACGCGTTCATCCCACTGCTGCTGCCGGTCCTGGGCCTCATCTGGCTGTACCGCCGTCGTCCGGCGCCGAAGCAGGCCTGAGGCCCCTAATGCGGGGGCTGCTCCAGTTCCTGGAACAGCGTGATTTGGAGCCCGGCCGGGCCGTTCAGCCGTGAGTTCACGGAGCGCCACGGTGTTTCCCGTGGTTCCGCGATGAGGGTGCCGCCGGCCTCCATGAGGTCCCGCGTGGCGGCTTCCGCGTCCGTAACTTCGAAGGCGACACGGATTCTGGCGCTCGGCTGACCGTCGGCTTCAATCTGGTCGATGTACCGGACCTGGGCCGGGTTGGAGAGCTCCAGGGTGGCGCGGCCTGCTTCCAGGATCGTGATGCGTGCTTCCCCCTCGCTGGGGACCACCTCACGTTCCACGAGGCCGAGGACGTCGCGGTAGAAGGTCAGGGCGGCGTCGTAGTCCGCCGTCTCGACGACGAGGCGCAGCTGCCGGACAGGAGGCGGGGTGTGCTTTTCAGTAGTCATACCCGAACCCTAGGACGGACTGTTCCAGCGCGGAATGTCCGCCGTTCCCAACCTCCGCGTGGGCCGGAGTCGTGGGCTCAGTCCGTCCCGGCGTCGAGCCCCAACAGTCTGCGGCGAAGGCCCGGCCAGGCTGCTCCGAAGCCGGGGTGCAATTCCTTGTCGCCGACGAGCTCGACCGGCACCCACTGCAGTTCCAGGCTTTCCGGGTCGCTGATCTCCGCTTCGAATGCCTCCACAACCTCGACGGCGACCGTGGTGTAGGTCCAGTAGCCGACGTCGAACACCGTGGTGAACAGCACCCGGACGTTCTCCGGGGGGACGGCAGCTTCTTCCTTGGCCTCGCGCAGAGCGCCGTGGACTGCCTGTTCGCCCTGGTGCAGTGCTCCGCCCGGGAGTCCCCAGGTGCCGCCCTGGTCGCTCCAGAGGGCGCGGTGCTGGAGCAGGATGCCCTTGGCGGGGTCGTGGACGAGGAGACCCGCCGAGCCAAAGCGCCCCCAGAACCGTCCGCGGTCGCCTTCAACCCAGGCGTCACCGGGATCACGGGGTCCGTGGGGGCGGCGCAGCTCGATGGGAAGCTCGGTTTGCGCGGCGTGCGGCTGTGATTCTTTGGGCCGCGCGTCGTGGGGGAGGGCCGGGCTGGAGGTCGGGGCAACAGGGCTGTCCATGCCCCCAGTTTCCCACGGCATTGCCTGTGCCGGCCGGAGTGTGACTCCGCGGGGCCAGCCGGGACCCCAAGCTGGATCCCGCCCGCATCCGGGTCGAACAGCTCGAGCCCGTTACTGTCACACCTCAAAAGTAGTGTTGAGTCATGGAAGCCATTGGAGATTTCAGCCCGGTACAGGCCACACAGCCTGACGCCGGAATGCTCCTCGGAATTCCCCGGATTGCGCCCGTTGTAAGCGAGGCGGGTGACGTGGACTGTGCTCTGGATGCGGCGCTTGCACTGCTGCGCTCCTGCAACGGGACGGTTGTGCCTGATGCAGCGCTGTTCGGAGTGACCGAAGCCTCGGACTTTGCCGGCCGCGTGGAGGAGTTGTCCCGCATGGTCGACTACTGGCAGCTTGTGGCCGCGGCGGCGGTCGACCGGACGCGGAGCCGGGCAGCGGCTGGAGCGAGGACGGCCGCTGCGAAGTTTGGTTCCAACGCGCCTGCCGGCTGGTTGACTGGCTGGAATACGGAGGCGAGATCGCCGAAAAGTACTCCGTCCGACCCCCTCTGGAACGAGCAGGAAGGCGCTGATCCTTCCCCGGGATGGGTGGACGACGGGTACCGGAACACTGCGGAATTCCTGCGGGCGCGGCTGCGGATCAGTGCCCCGGAAGCCCGACGCCGGCTGGCCCTCGTCGCGGACGTCCTGCCGCGCACAGGCCTGTTGGGCCAGCCTCTGCCGGCCGCGAAGAAAGAACTCGCGGCTGCGGTCGCCGCCGGCGACGTCGCCTCACGGGCGGCGACCATTATCAGCATTTCCCTCGATCGGGTCCGGCACGTGTCCGCACCCGAGGATGCGGCGCGGATGGAGCATGCCCTTACCCGGACGGCGGTCGAGAACGACCAGGACTTCCTGACCCGGATCGCCAAACGCTGGACGGACGCCATGGACCAGGACGCCGGGGAACCCGGCGAGCAGGAATTGCGCAAGCGCCAGGGCGCCTTCATACGCCGGGCATACCGTGGACTGCAGCATCTGGAAATCTTCGCCACGACCGACCAGTTCGAACACCTGCTCACGGTCATGAACACCGCCACCAACCCGCGGACCGGCGCCGCGTCCTGCCCGGGCGGCGGCACGGATGCTGCCAGCCATGGCGGGCCCGCTGCTGACTCCCGGCCTGACGCCGACGCTGAAGCCGGAACTGAAGCCGCCGTCGGCCGCGATGTGGACGACGCGGCTGCTGCGGACCGGCTGGATCAGCGCACCCGTCCACAACGGCTCCTTGACGGCCTCGTCGGCGCGTGCAAGGCCGCTCTCGCCGCTGGGAACCTGCCCGCCGCGGGAGGACTGCGCCCGCAGGTGATGGTCACGATTGACTACCGGGAGCTGCTGGAACGGCTGGGCGCCGCTGACGAAGAGGCACGCGCCCCTGGTTCCAACGCAGGGGCGCTGATGTTCACCGGCCCCATCACAGCCTCGAACGTGCGCAGGATCGCCTGCGACGCCGACATCATCCCCATCCTGCTGGGCGGCCAGGGCCGGATCCTCGACATCGGACGCGCCTCGCGGGTCTTCCCGCCGCACATCCGCAAAGCCATCACCGCGCGGGACGGGGGCTGTGCCTTTCCCCAGTGCACCATCCCCGCGCCCTGGTGCGAGGCCCACCACATCGACTACTGGTCCCGCGGCGGGAGCACTGGAACCGGCAACGGAGCGCTGCTCTGCTCTCATCACCATCACCTGATCCACAAGGAACAGTGGTCCATCCAGCTGAGAAGCGGCGTCCCGTGGTTCGTCCCGCCTCCGCACCTCGATCCTCGCCAGGTGCCACGGCGGAACCGTTACTTCCGGCTGGAATGAGGCTGGAGCTTCCGCCATGGAAGAGGACAGGGCGTCTGAGCTGTGCGGCTACCGGAACTGCGCAAAGACGCGCACCGGTTCAGGACGGAAATCCGAGCCCTCGGTGAATCCGAGGGCCTCGTAAAAGGCACGCTGCCCGGATTCGTTGTCGGTGATCAACACAAACTGCCGTACGTGCTGGTAACGCGTCTGGACAGCTTCCAGCAGCCCGCGCCCGGCACCTGATTTCTGGAACTCCGGGTGCACGAGAATGTCCTGCAGGTAACAGACGGTCGCGTCATCGGAGATCGCCCGGGCCATCCCAACCAGCGCCCCGCCGGCATTCCGGGCCGTGACAACGAAGGACGAGCCGCGGACGGCCGCGGAGAGGACCTGGGGTTCCCGGGTATACGCACCCCAGCCCACAGATTCGTACAGCGCGAGTACCTCGGGATCGGAAACGGGGCCGCCGGCAAGGACGGTGAACGTCGACATCGGATCAGTGTCGCACACCGGTATACCCCCGCGGTCCGGGCGGGGATGCTAGCGTATCGCCGGTGCGTTAAAGGGGCCGGCCCGGCGCGGTGTCACTTCCGGGGGGCGAACCATGAATACAGCTGTGAGCATCCGCCGGTGCACGGCGGGCGACCTTCCCGCCTTGGGCTTGCACGAGCCTCCGGGGGCGAACATCGCCGAGAGCTTCCTGGGACCCCAGACAGCCGGGGGACCTGATCTATGCCACGGCATGGACGGGGGACACCCCGCACGGCGGGGCAGTGCTGGACTTCCGCGCCGGGCCCGTCCCTGAGCTCAAGCATCTCTACGTGCATCCCGGCAGCAGGGGATCGGGGGTCGGAAAAGCGCTCTGCCACTGGTTGGAAGACCAAGCCAGGCTGGCCGGCCACAGCGGGATCATCCTCGGGGTCGAACCCGGCAACACCGCGGCACGAAATCTCTACGAAGGCCTCGGCTACCGGCCCACCGGCGGCACCTGGACGTACTCCTACGAATACCTGGACGCGGCCGGCAACCGGACCGTTGCCACCGAAACATCCGCCGAGTTCCACAAATCACTCGCGCCGCCCGCGGCCGTCCAGGCTCGCACCGCCCCCGGCGGCACCCCCCCCGGCGGCACCCTCCCGCGTCCTCTCCTACAAAGGTGACCGGCAGCGGTAAATTATCCGCTGCCCGCGCCGACGCTCAGGCCACCGGGCTGCCCGAGTTCTCGGCGGACGATGACATTGGCTGGCTGCCGGGGTGGCAGCAACGCTCCGTCGAGGAGCAACGGGACCTCGCCGCCGCGATTGCAGCCCAGGACCGGTGGGTACTGGAAGGCGCCTTGTCCACGACTCGATCATCCGGTGGCATTTCCTGTCGTTCACACGGAAACGGCAGGTGATGCGCAGTCCCCACTCGGATCCTGCGATGCCGTCCGCCATCCCCGCCAGCTCGACGCCTGGCTCGCGAAGCTGTCCGCCAGGGGCGCCGGGCCCGGGCGGGCCGAAAGCCTCTGACCGGACTGCGGAGAGTGCATACGCTGGATTTATGGCTGTCCTCAAGGCCCCACGGGAGTTGCGGGAGGCTCAGCGTGATTCCCTGCTAAGGGCCGTGAAAGCGTTCCATACCTTTGCCTGGTTCACGATCGAGGCCTGCATGGTCTACGTCCTGTATGCCGGTGCCCGAGGCCGCACCGACCGCAGGGTGGGCCTGGCTGCGGGAGTCGTCACCGCCGAGACCCTGGTCTTCGCCGCGAACGGCTTCCACTGCCCGCTTACCGCCGTGGCCAAGGACCTGGGCGACGAGACGGGCTCCGTCACCGATATCTACCTGCCGCGGTGGTTCGCCCGGAACCTCCCGGGCATCCACATTCCGCTGATCCTCGCCGCTGTGCTGCTCCACTGGCGGATCCACCGCGCCGCTGGAAACACCACTGCGCACTGCGGCCCCGGCACGTTGGCAGGCACCCCGCCGGACGCCGTCGGCGCCGCTAGAGGATCGGGTTGCCGCTGAGGTCCACGCGGAAGCTCCCGATCACCTTGTTGTTCACGGTGTCGATGATGATCACAGAGTCTGCCGGCCAGGACGGGTCGGGAACAACGGTGTAAGGAACATCGGCGATCAAGGTGGGCCGCCCGGCGTCGTTGATCTTCCGGCTGAACGCATCGACCACAGTGTGTGGCGCCCTGACGGTCAAACCCATGATGATGTCCCCCAACATTGTCCCTGTCCGGCGGTCTCCCGCGCGGATGGGATGACCCTACCAGCCGCGACCCCTCGCGTCCGGAGCGGCAACCCGCCAGTTTTCGTGCCCGCTTCTCCCCGGACAGGCCACCCAGGATCCCCCCGGGCCCGCCGTCTTCATTTCCCGTCCCACCGGCTGGCTTACCGGGAGCTCGGCCCCGATCACCTCACCGGTGCCCGCGCAGGCGCCGCCGTACGGTTGCCCTGGCATCGCAGTCCGGGCTTCCTGAACGCGAAAGGGCGCTGCCCGGGGCCAGGCAGCGCCCGTCGGAGGCGTGCCGAGTTTGCGGGTAATCTAGGAGAGATCCGGAGCAGGCAGGATTTTCCGGAGGTGCACATGGCAGGCAGCAAAAGGCGAGGTTGATGGTCCACATCTGGAACGATCCGTCCGAAGTCCCGGCGGACTTTGGTCCTTCCGTCGTTACCTTCGGCAATTTCGACGGTGTGCACCGCGGCCACCAGCAGGTGCTCTCACAGCTCATCCGCATCGCCCGCCTGAACCACGCCCGGGCCGTCGCCATCACCTTCGACCCGCATCCGGCGCAGGTCCACCGCCCCGAATCCGCCCCGGAACTGATCATGGGCCTGGAGGACAAGCTGGTCGCGCTCGGCGAAGTCGGCCTCGACGCGGTGCTCGTCATGAAGTACTCCCTCGAACTGGCCAGCCTCACCCCCGAAGAATTCGTCGCCGACGTCCTGGTCGGCAGCCTCAAGGCCAGCCACGTCGTGATCGGCCACGACGCCCGGTTCGGCCGGGGCAACTCCGGGGACCTGGACACCATGCAGGAACTCGGCAGGAAGCTCGGGTTCGAGGTCCTGGTCATCAGCGAGTTCGGCTCCGAAGGCTTCCCGCTGCACCGTGATCCACACGAAGACCCGGACGACGACGGCGGCACGGACCGCCGCTGTTCCTCCACCTGGGTGCGAGAGGCACTGCGCGAGGGCGATGTGGCCACTGCGGCCGCCGTCCTGGGCAGGTCGCACCGGATGCGCGGCGAGGTGGTCCACGGGGCCGCGCGGGGCCGTGACCTCGGCTTCCCGACCGCCAACCTTGCCCCCAACGCGAGCGGCTACATCCCGGCGGACGGCATTTACGCCGGCTGGCTCGTCGACCAGGCCGGAGCGCGCTGGCCCGCCGCCATCTCCGTGGGCTCCAACCCCACCTTCGACGGCGTCAGCCGGCAGGTGGAGGCGCACGTGATCGACCGACCGGAAGAGGCTGTCGAGGACTTCGATCTGTACGGCCAGACAGTAGTGGTGGAATTCGTCGCCCGGCTGCGGGGGATGGTGGCGTACCGTGGCCCTGAAGCGTTGGTGGACCAGATGCGCCTGGACGTGGTCCAGGCCCACAACATTCTGTTCGCGCGCTGAACTGTCGCGCTGAATTGCCGCGCAGCGATGCACCGCCATGGGGCAAGGAAGGCAAGAAACGTGACGATTGAGAAAAATACCAGGGAGCTGGACAAGGATATTGTCCGGGACTTCAGCTCAAAGATGAGCTACGCGTCCTACCTGCAGCTGCCGACGCTCCTGAGCGCCCAGCAGCCGGTCAGCGCCCCGGAGCACCACGACGAGATGCTGTTCATCATCCAGCACCAGACCACGGAACTGTGGCTCAAGCTGGTCCTGCACGAGCTCCGCAGCGCCGCCGCCTGGCTCCGCTCCGACGATCTCGGCTCCGCCCTGAAAGCCATTGCCAGGGTCAAGCACATTCAGAAAACCCTCACCGAGCAGTGGTCCGTGCTGGCCACCCTCACACCCACGGAGTACTCGCAGTTCCGCGGATTCCTGGGCAACTCCTCCGGATTCCAGTCCAGCCAGTACCGCGCGGTCGAATTCCTGCTCGGGAACAAGAACCGCAAGATGCTGCCGGTATTCGAATCCGACCCCGAGGCCCACGCCATGCTGCTGGAGCTCCTCGAATCCCCGAGCATCTACGATGACTTCCTCGCCTACCTCAAGCGGCAGGGCTTCGACGTTCCCGCCTCGCTGCTGGAGCGGGACGTCACCCAGGCGCACGAGTACTGCGCCGGGCTCGTCCCGGTCTTCAAATACATCTACGAGAACGCCGCGGACAACTGGGGCGCCTACGAGGCCTGTGAGGAACTCGTGGACCTCGAGGACAACTTCCAGCTCTGGCGCTTCCGGCACCTGCGCACGGTGCAGCGCACCATCGGCATGAAGTCCGGCACCGGCGGCTCCAGCGGTGCGGCCTTCCTGCAGAAAGCGCTGGAACTGACCTTCTTCCCGGAGCTCTTCGCCGTCCGGACGGAGATCGGCCAGTGAGCACCCCTGAGCTGGAGACGGCGGGGTCCGCGGCAGAGGCCACCGCCGGCAACAACACAGCCCTGCTGCAGCGCGCCCGCGACCTGGACGCCGCCGACCCGCTGGCCGGCTACCGCGATCACTTCATCGGCACCGACACCGCCCTGTCCTACCTGGACGGCAACTCCCTGGGCCGCCCGCTCAAGCGCACCGTCACGGACATCAGCAGCTTCATCCAGGACCGCTGGGGCGGCCGGCTGATCCGCGGCTGGGACGAGGAATGGCTCGAGCTCCCGCAGGCCATCGGCGACCAGCTGGGCCGCGCCGTCCTCGGTGCCGCTGCGGGGCAGACCATCATCGCCGACTCCACCACGGTGGTCCTGTACAAGCTGATCCGGGCCGCGCTGGCCGCCGTGACCGATCCGGCACGCACCGAAATCGTGCTGGACACGGACAATTTCCCCACCGACAGGTACCTCGTGGAGGGCATCGCCCGCGAAGAGGGGCTCACGCTGCGGTGGATCGACGCCGATCCCTCCTCCGGCGTGACCGTCGGGCAGGTGCGGGCCGCAACCGGCCCGGCCACCGCTGTCGTGGTCCTGAGCCAGATCGCCTACCGCTCGGGGTTCCTCGCGGACCTGCCGGGCATCACCGCGGCCGTGCACGACGCCGGCGCGCTGGTGGTGTGGGACCTGTGCCACTCCGCGGGGTCGGTCGAGATCGCCCTGGACGCCGCCGACGTCGACTTCGCCGCCGGCTGCACCTACAAGTACCTCAACGGGGGACCGGGTTCGCCTGCGTTCGCCTACGTCAACGCCCGGCACCTGCCGGGGCTGCAGCAGCCGATCTGGGGCTGGATGGGCCGCAAGGATGCCTTCGAAATGGGCCCCGGCTATGAGGCCGCGGCCGGAATCCGCGGGTTCCTCAGCGGGACCCCCGCGGTGTTCGGGATGCTCGCCATGCGCGGCACCCTAAACCTGCTGGAGGAGGTGGGCATGGCTGCCGTCCGGGAGAAGTCACGGCTGCTGACCGAGTTCGCCGTGGAACTCCATGACGCCTGGCTCGCCCCGGCGGGCGTTGAACTCTCGACGCCGCGGGATCCGGAACTGCGCGGCAGCCACATCACGGTGGACCACCCGGCGTTCCGGGAGATGACCGCAGCGCTGTGGGAGCAGGATGTCATTCCGGATTTCCGGGCGCCGCACGGCATCCGGATCGGGCTCTCCCCGCTGAGCACGTCCTTTACGGAGTTGTACCGCGGGGTGGCCGCCATCCGCGAACGGCTGGCGGAGGGCTCTTCCGGGCAGCAGGACCAGCCGTTTCGACAAGATTAGCGGCGTGCCGGTAAACTAAGCGTTGGATCCGGCTGCAGTCCGTGGCGGCTGGTTCTTGTTGTGTACGGGCGGCCCTCCCTTGGGAGGGGAATCCCCGGCGCAGCACCCCCGGCAGTGAGTTACTGATTCGGGCCTCACGGCACATCTCTAGGAGTTATCGTGGCACTTGAAGCCGCTGTAAAGCAGTCCATCATCAAGGATTTCGCAACGTCCGAGGGCGACACCGGTTCGCCGGAGGTCCAGGTTGCAGTCCTGACTCAGCGGATCAAGGATCTCACTGAGCACATGAAGGTGCACAAGCACGATTACCACACCCAGCGCGGTCTGCTGGCCATGGTTGGTCGTCGTAAGCGCATGCTGACCTATCTCAAGAACACTGACATCACCCGCTACCGTGCGCTCATCGAGCGCCTCGGCCTGCGCCGCTAGTCAGCTTTAGGGGGCGGCCCCTTCCGGAACGGAAAGGGCCGCCTTTCTTCAAACTAAAACTCAACAGGAGGATCAACCGCATCACGCATTCGCGGTCTTCGGTAGTGATCTCCGGGAACGGCTTCAAGGGATGAAGCCCAGGCCCGTGGGTCTCGATCGATGACCGGGTGCAGTGCAGGCCAGCCGACAGAGGCTGGGCTGGGTTGGTGCGGCTGGACTCCGTGAACCATGAAACGGAGGTGACTCTCTATGGAGGGTCCCGAAATCCAGTTCTCAGAAGCAGTCATTGACAATGGCCGCTTCGGCAAGCGTGTAATCCGCTTTGAAACCGGCCGTCTTGCCAAGCAGGCAGCCGGCGCAGCGATGGTCTACCTCGATGAAGAGACCGCACTGCTGTCCGCCACCACCGCAGGCAAGCACCCGCGTGAAGGTTTCGACTTCTTCCCGCTGACCGTCGACGTCGAAGAGCGTATGTATGCCGCCGGCCGCATCCCGGGCTCGTTCTTCCGCCGCGAAGGCCGCCCGTCCACGGAAGCCATCCTGGCCTGCCGCCTGATGGACCGCCCGCTGCGTCCGACCTTCGTCAAGGGCCTGCGCAACGAAGTCCAGATTGTCGTCACCGTGCTCTCCATCAACCCGGACGAGCTCTACGACGTCGTGGCGATCAACGCTTCCTCGATGTCCACCCAGCTCTCCGGCCTGCCCTTCTCCGGCCCGATCGGCGGCGTCCGCGTTGCACTGATCGCCGACGAGCACGGTTCGCAGTGGGTTGCGTTCCCGAAGCACTCCCAGCTCGAGAACGCCGTCTTCAACATGGTCGTTGCCGGCCGCGTCAAGGACGATGACGTCGCCATCATGATGGTTGAAGCCGAAGCCACCGACAACTCCTGGAACCTCATCAAGGAACAGGGCGCCACCGCCCCGACCGAAGAAGTTGTTTCGGAAGGCCTCGAGGCCGCCAAGCCGTTCATCAAGGCCCTCTGCGACGCCCAGTCGGACCTGGCGGCACGCGCCGCCAAGCCGACCGTCGAGTTCCCGGTCTTCCTGGACTACCAGGACGACGTGTACGCCGCTGTGGAGTCCGCTGCCGCCGCAAAGCTGGCCGCTGTCTTCCAGATCGCCGACAAGCAGGAACGCGACACCGCATCGGATGCGCTCAAGGACGAGGTCACCTCTTCCCTGGCCGGCCAGTTCGAAGGCCGCGAGAAGGAGCTGTCCGCAGCCTTCCGCTCCGTCACCAAGCACGTTGTGCGCCAGCGCATCCTCACGGACCAGATCCGCATCGACGGCCGCGGCCTGACGGACATCCGCCAGCTCACCGCCGAGGTTGAGGTTCTGCCCCGCGTCCACGGCTCGGCCATCTTCGAGCGCGGCGAAACCCAGATCATGGGTGTCACCACGCTGAACATGCTCAAGATGGAACAGCAGATCGACTCGCTGTCTCCCGTGACGCGCAAGCGCTACATGCACAACTACAACTTCCCGCCGTACTCCACCGGCGAGACCGGCCGCGTCGGTTCCCCGAAGCGCCGCGAAATCGGCCATGGCGCCCTTGCAGAGCGCGCCATCATGCCGGTGCTGCCGTCCCGCGAGGAATTCCCCTACGCCATCCGCCAGGTGTCTGAGGCTCTGAGCTCCAACGGTTCGACGTCGATGGGTTCCGTCTGCGCCTCCACGCTGTCCCTGCTCAACGCAGGTGTGCCGCTGAAGGCCGCTGTTGCCGGTATCGCCATGGGCTTGGTCTCCGACCAGGTCGACGGCCAGACCCGCTACGCCGCCCTGACCGATATCCTCGGCGCCGAAGATGCCTTCGGTGACATGGACTTCAAGGTCGCCGGTACCGCCGAGTTCGTCACGGCCATCCAGCTGGACACGAAGCTCGACGGCATCCCGGCCTCCGTTCTGGCAGCCGCCCTGAAGCAGGCCCGCGAAGCCCGCCTGCACATCCTGGACGTCCTGAACTCCGCGATCGACACCCCGGATGAGCTCTCCGAGTTCGCTCCGCGCGTCATCGCGGTCAAGATCCCGATAGACAAGATCGGCGAGGTCATCGGCCCGAAGGGCAAGATGATCAACCAGATCCAGGAAGACACCGGAGCCGACATCTCGATCGAGGACGACGGAACTGTCTACATCGGCGCCACGAACGGCCCGTCTGCCGACGCAGCACGGTCCGCGATCAACGCCATCGCCAACCCGCAGATCCCGGAAATCGGTGAGCGCTACCTGGGCACGGTCGTCAAGACCACGACCTTCGGCGCCTTCGTTTCCCTGACTCCGGGCAAGGACGGTCTGCTGCACATCTCCGAGCTGCGCAAGATCGCCGGCGGCAAGCGCGTGGACAACGTCGATGACGTCGTCTCCGTCGGCCAGAAGATCCAGGTGGAAATCACCAAGATCGATGACCGCGGCAAGCTCTCGCTCTCACCCGTTGTGGCTGACGAGGCAGGCTCCGAGGGCGCCGACAACGCTGAGGTCTCCCTGGAGTCCGCAGAGTAGTTCGAGCTGAATTAAGCGGCGGGGCCGGTGGATAATCCACCGGCCCCGCCGCCGTTAACGGCTGCGGGGATCCCAGCCGCCGCCGCCGCTCGCGGCTGGCAGGGGCCGGTGCAGCGGCCGGACTGTTAGGGCGGTGTCCCGCTGATACGATTGCAGGCAGATTTGGCACGTACTTACTGAAAGGCCTTGATGACTGTCGTCCCCCTGCCGCTTGAGCAGAACCAGCACGCTGACACCCTGATCCACGGAGCCGACGGCGGTTCCGAAGTGCGCCGTTCGGTCCTGCCCGGCGGCGTCCGTGTGCTCACCGAAGCGATGCCGGGCCAGCGCTCGGCCACCATCGGTTTCTGGGTCGGCGTTGGCTCCCGCGACGAGGCGCCCGGGCAGCACGGGTCCACCCACTTCCTGGAGCACCTGCTGTTCAAGGGCACCAAGCGGCGCACCGCCCTTGAGATCGCCTCGGCCTTCGACGAAGTCGGCGGGGAATCCAATGCCGCCACGGCGAAGGAGAGCACCTGCTACTTCGCCCGGGTGCTGGACACGGACCTGCCGATGGCGATCGACGTCATCGCTGACATGATCACCGGCGCCGTGCTGGACCCGCAGGAGATGGAGCAGGAACGCGACGTCATCCTCGAGGAGATCGCGATGGACAGCGATGACCCCACCGACGTCGCCCACGAACACTTCGTCGCCGCCGTGCTGGGCACCCACCCGCTCGGCCGCCCGATCGGCGGTACCCCGGACGCCATCCGGGCCGTCGCCCGGGACTCGGTCTGGGACCACTACCGCCGCTACTACCGTCCGGACGAGCTCGTCATCACCGCCGCCGGGGGACTGGACCACGACGTCGTCTGCGGACTCGTCGTCGATGCCCTGCACTCCGCCGGCTGGAGCCTTGAACCCGACGCAGCCCCCGTGCAGCGCCGCTCCACCGACCGTGCCGCCATTACCGGCACCGCCGGCCTGCACGTGGTCAAGCGTCCGGTAGAGCAGGCCAACATCATCATGGGCTGCCCCACGATCGTCGCCACCGACGACCGCCGCTTCGTCATGAGCGTGCTCAACGCCGTGCTCGGCGGCGGCATGTCCTCCCGGCTGTTCCAGGAGGTCCGCGAGAAGCGTGGACTGGTGTACTCGACCTACTCCTTCGCCTCCTCCTACGCCGACGCCGGCTACTTCGGCATGTATGCCGGCTGCACGCCGTCGAAGGTCCGGCAGGTCCTGGAACTGCTCGGCGCCGAACTCGACAAACTGGCCGGGGGCGGCATCTCCGAGGAGGAACTCCGCAAGGCGGTCGGGCAGCTCTGCGGCGGAATCGTGCTGGCGCTGGAGGACACCGGCTCCCGGATGTCCCGGCTGGGACGCGCCGAACTTGTCTCCGGCGAGTACCAGGACATCGACGAGACCCTGCGCCAGATCAAGGCCGTCACCGCCGCCGAAGTCCAGGAGCTCGCCCGCGAACTCGCCGCCGCCCCGCGGACCGTCACGGTGGTGGGTCCCTTCGAGGAAACCGAGACCTTCGGCCTCTGACGGCCGGTCCCGCAGGACGCCGAGCCGGGGTGTACCTGCCCGGGTGGCGGTCACGCACCTAGACACGGCACGCGGCCCCGCGTGATGATGGGGACAGGGTCACTCGGGAGGACCCTGGAAGGAACCCCGGAAGGACCCTGGAAGGAACCCCCGGAAGGAAAATATGGACCGGCCGCTGCCAGGCAGTGCACACGAGGCGCTTGAGACGTTCCTGGGTCATTGGGCCGGCACCACGCAGTGGCAGGCCACGCCCTGGGGGCCGTCGCGGTCGGCCGCTGTCGAGCTGACCTTCGCCCGCGCAGCCGCCGGACGGGCCGTCACCTTCAGCTACCGGCACACGGAAGCCGACGGTGGCCGCTCCGAGGGCCATGGTGTCTTCACCGTGGACCCGGACCATCCGGAGACCCTCTGGTACCACGTCAACAGCATGGGACGGCCCCCGGAAGCGCCCGCCCGCGCCGGCTGGCAGGAGGGCACCCTCACCATGGAACGGCGCAGCGACCGCGGAACGTCGCGGCATACCTTCCGGGTGGACGACGGCGTGCTGACGCACAGTGCCGGACTCCGGCTGGGCTCAGCGAGCGAATTCACGCCCTTTATGACCTCGGTCTGCCGGCGCGCGGGCCAGGACGCCACCGTCCCCGCCTGAGGGATCTGGCCTCCCCGCGCCGTCGGTATTCCGCCGGACAACACGGTCGCCGAGCCTAGCCGCGCTCAGCAGCGGGCCGGTGGACGAACCCGGTGGCCTGTACGGGCCCGGCTATCTGGATGGCTGGGCGGAGAAGCTGCCGGCCCTGAGAGTCCGCGAGGTCCCGGACGTCAACCACGACACGATCATCATGGGCGCTGCGGGCGCTGCGGGCGCTGCGGGCGCTGCCGCCGTCGCGGACACCGTGAGGGAGGCGCTGGCGGTGGCCTGGCAGCCGCTCCGTTTCCGCCGCCGGACCCAGCACGGCGGAGCTGGCAGCGGAACCTGCGGATCCGCCCCTAGCCTCCGGCGAACGGCGGCAGCACGTCGAGGACGTCGTCCGGCTTCAGCGCCGCTGCACGGTTCCGCACCGCCACCTCATTGAGCAGGAAGCTGCTCCGGGACAGCAGGCGCGCCAGCGGCGGCGTTCCGGCCGGGGGCTCCGGGCGCTCGACGGCGAGGATCGCCGCCAGGAGCGAGGCCACGGTGGCGCCTGCGGGGAGCTCAAAGCGTTCCTCATCGACGCCGGCGGCAGCGCGCGCGGCAGCGAAATAACGTACGTTCACAGGTGGTTCAGCCTCCGATGGCGCTCATGCTGCGGTCCGGCTGGACGAAATCCGGGGCGTCCAGTCCGGCGTGGTCCATGCCGTGGGCCTTGGGCTTGATCCACATGGCGTCCTGCCAGCGCCCGGCGAGTTGTTCGTCGCTGGCGCCCTCGCGCAGCAGCCCCAGCAGGTCGACTTCCTCCCGGGAGAACAGGCAGCTCATGATCTTGCCCTCGGCCGTGATGCGGGTACGGCGGCAATCGGAGCAGAACGGCTCGGTCACGGAGGCGATGATCCCCACGGTTCCCAGCACGGGTCCGGCAGCCCCGGCCGGGCCGGGCACGCGGGCCCGGACCTCGAAGCGTTCGGCCGGGGCGCCGTCGCGGTCCCGCGGATCAGAGCTGAGCACGTAGTCGACGGAGAGCAGCTCGCGGATCTCCGCGGCGGTGATCATGTTCCGGCGGGTCCAGCCGTGGTCGGCGTCGAGCGGCATCTGCTCAATGAACCGCAGTTCGTAGCCGCGGTCCAGCGCCCAGGCCAGCAGTGCCGGGGACTCGAGGTCGTTGATGCCGCGCATCAGCACGGCGTTGAGTTTCACGGGGCCCAGTCCGGCGGCCCAGGCGGCGTCGACGCCGGCCAGGACCTTGTCCAGGAAAGGCCGGCGGGTCAGCTGGGTGAACGTTTCCTCGTGGAGGGAGTCCAGCGAGACGTTGATCCGGGACAGCCCGGCGGCTTTGAGCCCGGCTGCTTTCTTGTCCAGCCCGACGGCGTTTGTGGTCATGGAGATCGGAAGGTCAGGGTGGGCGTGGCGCAGCGCGGAAATGATGTCCAGCAGGTCGGCCCGGACCAGCGGTTCACCGCCGGTGAGCCGCAGTTCGCGCACACCCAGCATGTCAACGCCAATCCGGACGATCCGGACAATTTCCGCCGCGGACATCACCGCCTGCCGGGACAGCCACTCCAGGCCCTCGGCGGGCATGCAGTAGGTGCAGCGCAAATTGCATTTGTCCGTCAGGGAAAGCCGCATGTCCGTGGCACGGCGGCCGTAGCGGTCGACGAGGCCGGCGGGCATTCCGGCCGGGCGCCCGGCCGGCTGCGGGCCGGAGGTGCCGGCGACGGAACTGTCCGCCGCGCGGGGCTGGGGCATACCAAGCTGAACACTCATAACGTCAGGCTACGCCACCCCGGCACCGGCATCACTGAAGTTGGGCCCGGGATTGCCCTGTGGGGTTCCCGCCGCGTTCCCGATGCCGTTGGTTCTGCGTCCGGGAGACCGGAAGCCGGGTGCGGACGGGTCCGCCGGGCCGGCGCGAACTTATGCTGGAGGAGTGAACACCTCCCAGTACGGGCAGCCGGGCGCACGTCCACACCCCGGCCCGCAACACCCAGGCCCGCAACACCCCCGCCCGCAAACCCCTGCGCCGCGAATGTCGGACCGGCGAGCGACCGGCTGGGCGGCTGCCGCTGGTGTCGTGGCCGTCGGTACGGGGCTTGCTTCGGGCGAGCTCGCGGCGGGACTCCTGAGCCCCTCGCTCTCCCCGGTGACCGCCGTCGGCGGCGCCGTGATCGATGTGGTCCCGCAGGGCGTCAAGGACTGGGCCATTTCGCTGTTCGGCCCGGCGGACAAGATCGCCCTGCTGGCCGGCATGGGGCTCCTCATCGCCGCGCTGGCTGCCCTGTCCGGAATCGTGGAGCTGCGGCGCCGCTTCGCCGGGGTCGCCGTCATTGCCGTCTTCGGCGCGGTGGGGCTGGTGGCCGTCCTTGGCCGGGCCGAACTGACCGGGAACGCGGTCCCGGCCCCGCTGCTCGCCGCCGCCGTGGGCATGATCCTGCTGCGCTGGCTGATCGGCCGGCTCAGGGAGTGGCAGGCCGAAGCCGGACCGCCGCCCGGCGGTGCTGCCCCTGACGGTGCTGCCCCTGACGGTTCTGCCCCTGACGGTTCTGCCCCCGACGGTTCTGCCCCCGACGGTTCTGCCCCCGGCGGTGCTGCCCCCGCGGCGCCGCCTCCATCGCGCCGCCGTTTCCTCCAGGCGCTCGGCGGAACGGCCGCCGTCGCCGTGGCCGCCGGTATGCTCGCCGCGACGTTCCGGGGAGCCGCCGCCGTCGTGAATGAAGTGCGCCGCAAGCTCGCGCTCCCGGTGCCGGTGTCACCGGCCCCGCCGGTCCCGGCCGGAGCCGAGGTCCGGCTGGACGGAGTGGGCCCGCTGGTGACCCCCAACAAGGACTTCTACCGGATCGACACCGCACTGCGCGTCCCGGTGGTGGACCCCGCCCAGTGGTCCCTGAAGGTCACCGGCCTCGTGGAGCGCGGGATCTCACTGGACTTCGCCGCACTGCTTGCCAAACCCCTGATCGAACGGCACATCACCCTCGCCTGCGTCTCCAACGGGGTGGGAGGGGATTTGATTGGCAACGCCCGCTGGCTCGGCTGGCCGGTCCGGGACCTGCTGGCCCTCGCCGGCCCGAAGGACGGCGCCGATATGGTCCTGTCCCGCAGCGCGGACGGCTGGACCGCCGGAACCCCCCTGGCGGTGCTGACGGACAACCGGGACGCGCTCCTGGCCGTCGGCATGAATGGCGAACCGCTGCCGCTGGAACACGGCTTCCCGGTCCGGCTGGTCGTCCCCGGCCTCTACGGCTACGTCTCGGCGACCAAGTGGGTTACCGAGCTCAAGGTGACGCGCTTCGCGGACGACGTCGGCTACTGGACGCCCCGCGGCTGGAGCGAGCGGGGACCCATCAAGACCTCCTCCCGGATCGATGTGCCCCGGGATGGCCGCCCCGTGAGCGCCGGGACGGTGGCTTTCGGCGGGGTCGCCTGGGCCCAGCACACCGGGATCGGTCGGGTGGAGCTCCGGGTCAACCGCGGCGGGTGGCAGGAGGCGGAGCTGGCGCCCGGGATCTCCCGGGACACCTGGTACCAATGGAAACTGGAGCTGCCGCTGACTCCCGGCCAGTACGAGGTCCAGGTCCGCGCCACGGACCTCAACGGCGCCGCGCAGGCGGAGGAACGCGCCCCGGTGGCACCCAACGGGGCGAGCGGCTTTCACACGGTTAGAGTTGACGTGAAGTCCTAACCGCCCGGCCACCACGCCGGGCCGGGGAGCCGGGCCGGCGAGCCACGCCAATGGCTCACGACGAGGGGTCACCAACGCATGCACCGCACCCAGACACGGCACGTCACCGTGGAAGCGCACCGCGAGTCCGTCCGCCGGCTTCTGGCCCCACTCCGCAGCCCGGACCGGATTGAGCTGCTCCCGCTCCTGGCGGCCCTGGGCCGGGGACTCGCGGCGGACATCACGGCCCCGCTGGACCTGCCCCCGTTCGCGAATTCGCAGATGGACGGCTTCGCCATCCGCAGCGCCGACGTGCCCGACGGCGGCACCGAACTGCGCGTTGCCGCCCCCGTGCCGGCCGGTGCCGCACCCCCTGAACTGGCTCCCGGGACAGCCGCCCCGATCATGACCGGCGCCATGCTGCCGCCCGGGGCGGACGCCGTCGTACCGATCGAACAGGCCCTTCCCGCGGTCTTCCCTGCACCCGGCATGCCGGCCACGGTCCGGCTGCCCGCCGCCCCGGCCAGGAACTTCATCCGCGATGCGGGCAGCGACATCCGCTCCGGGGAGCTGGCCCTCGCCGCCGGGACTCACCTGGGACCCGGACAGCTGGGACTGCTGGCCGCCCTGGGACTCACCGAAGTCCCCGTCTACCGGGTACTGCGGATCCTGCTCGTCACCACCGGCGACGAAGTCGTGGAACCGGGCAGCCCCCTGGGGCCCGGCAAGATTTACGATTCCAACGCCACGCTGCTGGAATCCTCCATGCGCCAGGCCGGCCTCGACGTCACCCGGACCGGGATCTCCACGGACCGCCCGGAGGAACTCGCAGGCCTGCTGCGCAGGCATGCGGCGGACGTGGACCTCATTGTCACCACCGGCGGTGTCAGCAAGGGCGCGTACGAGGTGGTCCGGCAGGCAATGGAGGGTCACGACGTCGACTTCTTCGGCGTCGCGATGCAGCCCGGCGGCCCGCAGGGGATCGGAACCTTCGACGGCGTCCCGGTCCTCGGCTTCCCGGGGAACCCCGTGAGCTGCCTCGTCTCCTTCGAGATGTTCCTCCGGCCCGCCCTCGGCGACCTCTTCGGCTCGCCGGCGCCGCGTCCGGTCCTCAGGGCACGGCTGGCCGGGGCGCTGGCGTCCCCGGCCGGCAAGCACCAGGTACGGCGCGGCACGGTCCACCCCGACGGCACCGTCCGGCTGGAAGGAGGCACCGGCTCGCACCTCGTCAGCGCACTGGCGCACTCCAACGCCCTGATCCAGGTCCCGGAAGGAATTGCCGCGCTCGCCGAGGGCGCCGAGGTGGAAGTATGGATGCTGTGAACGAAGAAAACCCCGCAGCGGGAACCCCAGGCCTGACCCACCTCCGGCAGGACGGCACGGCCCAGATGGTTGACGTGTCCAACAAGGCGGAGAGCACCCGCGAGGCCACCGCCACCGCCACGGTCCGCAGCACCGCCGAGGTCCTGGCCCTGCTCGGCGCGGGAGACCTGCCCAAGGGAGATGCCCTCGCCGTCGCCCGGGTCGCCGGCATCATGGCCGCCAAAAAGACCGCGGACCTGATCCCGCTGTGCCACCCGCTGCCGATCGCCAAGGTCACGGTCGACTTCGAGCTCGACACCGACACGGTCACCGTCTTCGCCACGGTCAAGACCCGCGGGCTCACCGGCGTCGAGATGGAAGCGCTGACAGCGGCCTCGGTGGCCGCACTCAGCGTGTACGACATGATTAAGGCCGTGGACAAACACGCGGTGCTGACGGATATCAAGGTGCTGGCCAAAAGCGGCGGCAAGAGCGGAGACTGGACACGATGAGCATGCCCGAACCACACCGGCACGGCGAAGCCACCGGGCGCAAGGCCGGCGTCGTGATCGCCTCCACCCGGGCCGCGGCCGGCATCTATGAGGACCTGACCGGTCCCGTCATCATCGACTGGCTCACCGAACACGGCTTCGAGACCTACCCGGCCCTCGTGGTCCCGGACGGCGAAGCCGTGGGCGCGGCACTGCGCGCGCTCCTGACCCAGGCGCCGGCTGTCATCATCACCAGCGGCGGCACCGGCCTCAGCCCCACCGACGCCACTCCGGAACAGACCCTGCCCCTGCTGGACCGGGAGATCCCGGGCATCATGGAGGGCATCCGCGGGGCCGGGACCGCCAAGACCCCGCTGGCGATGCTCAGCCGCGGCTACGCCGGTGCCGCCGGCCAGACCTTCATCGTCAATCTCCCCGGATCCCCGAAGGGCGTGATGGACGGCCTCAGCGTGCTGGATCCCATCCTTGGACACCTGTGCGACCAGCTGGAGGGCAGCCATGGCCACTGACTCGACCGTTGAGGTGGTGTACGCGGTGCTCAGCGACGAGCCCATCTCCGTGGAGCAGGCGATCGCTGCGGTCGAATCGGACACCGCGGGCGCCGTGGTCAGCTTCAGCGGCGTGGTCCGGAACCACGACGGCGGCAAGCCCGTCCAGCGGCTCGGCTACAGCGCGCACCCGACGGCGCACCAGGTGATGGCCGACGTCGTCGCGCAGCTGGCCGCCGAACAGGCTGCCGGAGGATCCGCCGGGACAGCCGCTGCCGGGACAGCCGCTGCCGGGACAGCCGCTGCCGGGACAGACGCTGCCGGGACAGGCGGGGAAACCGGCAGCGGACCGGCCCAGCCGGTGCGGATCTGGGTGGCGCACCGGACCGGGATGCTGGAGATCGGTGACCCCGCCCTGGTCTGCGCCGTCTCCGCCGCGCACCGGGGCCAGGCCTTCGCGGTGTGCTCGGAGCTCGTGGACCGGGTCAAGGCCCAGGTTCCGATCTGGAAGGAACAGTTCTTTACCGACGGCACGGTCGAGTGGGTCGGCGCGGGCGCATAGCCCCGCCCCGCCCCGCCCGCAACCCAGGGGATCAGCACCGCGCGGCGGGGCTGTCACGCAGGGCCGCCGGTTCCGGCCGGCGCCCGCCCCGGCGGTAGGGTTGATGGCATGACCGAACAACTCGCAGTCGCCGTGCTGGGCGCGAACGGGCGCATGGGCGCCGAAGCGGTGAGAGCCGTCGAGGCCGCCGCGGACCTGAAACTTGTCGCCGCGCTGGGCCGGAACGACTCCCTGGACACCCTCGTCGACGCCGGAGCCCGGATCGTGGTGGACCTGACGGTCCCCGGGAGCACCGAGGGGAACGTCCGCTTCGCCATCGAACACGGCATGCACGCCGTCGTGGGAACGACCGGCTGGGACACGGAGAAGCTGGGCCGGCTCGAGGAGCTCCTCGCCGGCCAGGCCGGCGTCGGAGTCCTGATCGCACCGAACTTCGCGCTCGGCTCGGTTCTGGCCTCGGCGTTCGCGGCCAAGGCCTCGCGCTATTTCGAATCGGTGGAAATCATCGAACTGCACCACCCGGACAAGGTGGACGCCCCGTCCGGAACGGCCGTCCGCACCGCGCAGCTGATCTCCGCCGAGCGGGTCGCCGCCGGCCTCCCGGCCAGCCCCGACGCCACCACCAGTGAGCTTGCCGGCGCGCGCGGCTGTGAGGTCGACGGCGTCCGCGTCCACAGCGTCCGGCTCCGCGGCCTCGTGGCGCACCAGGAAGTCCTGCTGGGCGGGCCGGGGGAGCAGCTGACCCTCCGGCACGACTCCTTTGACCGGGCGTCGTTTATGCCCGGCGTGCTGCTGGGTGTGCGCAGCGTCGCCTCCCGGCCGGGCCTAACCGTGGGCCTGGACGGCTACATGGACCTGGGGCTTTGAGCGCCGTGGCCAACGTCCTGACCGCGTTTAAAGCCAACCGCACCAAGATCTGGGTCGGTGCCGTCACCCTCCTGCTGGTCTTCTACCTCGTGGTGTCCTTCCAGCGCGCGGTGCTGCTGATGACGGACGCCAACCCGGTGGCGAAGGCCATTGGCGTGGCGTACCTGCTCCTGCCGGTGATCGGGGCGTGGGCCCTCGTCCGCGAGCTGCTCTTCGGCGCCCGCACCGAACGGCTGGCGAAGATCCTTGAAGCCGAGGGCGGCCTGCCGGTGGACAATCTGCCGCGCACCCCCGCCGGGCGGATCATCCGCGAGGCCGCGGACCTTGAATTCGAGAAGTACCGGGCCGAGACGGAAGCGGCACCGGAGGACTGGCGCTCCTGGTTCCGGCTCAGTTGCGCCTATGACGCCGCGGGCGACCGCAAGCGGGCACGCGCCTCGATGCGCGACGCTCTCCGGCTGTACCGTACGGGATCCCGCCAGGCCTGAGCCGCGGACGGCGTGCCGGCGCTGGCGCCGGGGACGCTACCGGATGCGGGCCGGCTGGTAGCGGCCGAGCTGGTTGGCGGCGTGTGCCACCCACTCCAGCGGCCCCCGCCAGGCCAGGGCCGCGAACATTCCGCCCAGGACCAGGATTGCCACGGCCTGCGCCCAATAGACGGTCTCGACCGTCCACCCGGACGGCAGGGGCTGGCCGTACAGCGAGGCCATCACGCACAGGTGGGCGGTGTAGAAGCTCAGGGTCATGGCGCCGGCACCCCGCAGCGGGAGCAGCACGTCCAGCCCGATCCGCTGGACCAGCCGGCCGAGCAGCAGGCAGACGCCGACGACGGCGGCCGCCACCCCCGAGGTGTGCAGCAGGTCCAGTGTCGTGCCCGAATGCGGGGCACTGGAGGCGAGCCACCAGGCGGAGCCGGTTTGGTCCACACCGGCCAGGTTGACCTGCAGGAGGCTCTCCAGCGGATACGAGGGATTGAGCAGGGACGCCTGCAGCGAAGCCCGGCCGCCCCAGTCCTCCATCATCACCACGCTGAACCACTTGGCCAGGACCGCCACGGCGGTTCCCGCCGCGAGCAGCAGTACCGGGACCGCGGCCCTCGTGAGGGCCAGCCGGCCGATCGCGAGGCCGATCAGCAGATAGGCAATCCACTGCAGGACCGGATAGTAGCCGGTCAGGAACAGATCCCCGAGGAGCACGGCGGGGGTGGACAGATCCTCCCACTTGGGGTTGTGGCCCAGCTGCAGCGGCGGTTCGGCGACGAGGAGCCAGGGCCGCAGCAGGAAGGCGAGCGCCGGGCTCACGAGCACCCAGCCGGCGGCCAGTACCAGCAGGTGTCTGGCGTCCAGGCCGAGGAACGGCAGCACGCACAGGAACAACACGGCGTAGTGGACCAGATTGATGGCGATGTTCACTTCGAGCCCGCCAAGGGAGAGCCCGACGGCGCCGACCACCAGGGCCCGGAGCGCGATGCCCCGGCGGGCCGCCCACAGTTGCGGACCCTGGAGCGGCTGCTGTTTGCCGGTGGACAGTGCCAGTCCGATCCCGGCGAGGACGGCGAACAGGGCCGAGGCGCGACCGGAAAACACAAGCCCCACCCAGGTGGGGGTGAGCTGGGCGTCGGACTCGAAGGTGGGAAACACGTGGGTGGCCATCATGCCCAGAAGGGCCAGCCCGCGGGCGGCGTCGATGCCCGACAGCCGCGCTCCGGGACTGCCCGTTTTGCGGCCTCCGGCTTTGCTTCCGGCCCTGCCCCGGGCGGTCCTGGCTGAGGAGGCGATTCCGCGCGGGGTCATGCCTCGATCGTCTCATATCCGCCGGTGCGGCAGCCTGCCCAACGCTGTGGGACCGCACCTCTTGTATTCGAATATATGTTCGAATAGCATGGGCCTATGAACAACACACCAGAGCCCGCCTTTCCGGGATCCGGCAACCCGCGATCTACCACTCCGGGATCCAGCAACCCGGGATCTACCACGCCGGGCTCCACCAGGCCGGAGCGGCGCGTCCCGGACGCGGGGTCCGGTGTCCTCAAGGCGATGAGCCCCGGCGTCGTGGATTTCCTCTTCCGGCAACTGGTGGCCGGCGAAGCCGCAGAGGACGTCCAGTGGCAGCGCGAAGGCACCGTCCTGTCCGCGCAGGCCCCGGGGGCGGAACTGGCCCGCAGACTCGCCGAGACGGACCTCGAATCCCTGACCCCCACCGAGCTGTTCCATTACGTGCGGGCGGCCCAGCGGCTCGCGGCCTGGGCCGAGTCCCTGCGCGAAACCGCAGTGGGACGCTACTGCACCGCCCCGCCAGGCGGTGATGCCTCTCCGGCCTGACTCAGCGGCTGCCGCCTGTCCTCATCCCGGACGCCCTGCCCGCGGCAGGGCGCGGTGCCTAGGATGGCAGGGTGACCACCGCACTGACGCTCTCCGCCATCCAGTACACGGCCCTCGACGGCGGCATTCCCGCGAATACCGCCGAACACATCCGCCTCATCGAAGATGCGGATGACCACGGCGCCCGGCTGGTGGTGTTTCCCGAGCTATCCCTGACCGGCTATGACCTCAGGGGACTGGCGGACCCGCAGCGGTGGGTGACCGCCGAGGACGCGCGGCTGGACGGCCTGCGCGAAATCTGCCGCCGGACCGGGATCACCGCAGTCGTCGGCGCCCCTTTCAGGGAAGCGGACGGCACGCCCCGGCTGGCCTCGCTCGCCCTGCACCCCAGCGGTGGGCTGAAAACCGGTTTCAAGGTGTGGCCCCAGGGCCAGGAGCGGCGGCTCTTCCGCGCCGGCGGCCAGGGCGGCCAAGCGGTCATCCTGGACCTGGATGGCTGGCGTATCGCCCTGGCCATCTGCCTGGACGCCGCCCGTCCGGTCCATGCCGGTGAGGCGGCGGAGGCCGGCGCCGACGTCTACGCCGTTTCGGCCCACTGCGCCGGCGAGGACCAGCGGCTGGCCCTGCACCTTGGCGCGCGGGCCATGGACAACCGGATGTTCAGCGTGCTGGCCAACCTCGGGGGCACCACCGGTGGTGGTCCCTCAGCCGGTGGGAGCGGTTTGTGGGGCCCCGACGGACGGGTGATCCGTCATGCGGCCGGCACAGGGACCGAAGTGCTGACCGCGACCCTGACCTACAGCGCCCAGGACTGCCACGCCCAGGACTGCCACGCCCGGGACCGCCACGCCCGGGACCGCCACGCCCGGAACCGCTCCGCCCCGGCATCCCGCGGACCGGCCGTTGGATGAGGCGTCGGGACCCGGCTTGATCTTCATCACGTCGTCGTCATTGTCACATCACGGCGGTGACAGGGTAACGTTTTTCATATGGCTGACTCTGATACTCGCTCTTACACGTTCGGAACCCTCGCGACCGCCATGGTCACGCCTTTCACATCCGACGGTGAGGTCGATTACCAGCAGAACGCCGAGCTGGCCAACAAGCTCGTCGACGACGGCAACGACGCCCTTGTTATTTCCGGCACCACGGGGGAGACCTCCACGCTGGAAGACGACGAGAAGGAAAAGCTTTTCCGGGTCATCGTGGAGGCCGTCGGGGACCGGGCCAAGGTCATCGCCGGAACCGGCACCAACCACACCTCGCACTCGATTGAGATGGCCAAGCGCGCCGCCAAGGCCGGGGCACACGGACAGCTGATCGTCACCCCGTACTACAACAAGCCGAGCCAGGCCGGCATCCAGGCGCACATCGAAGCCGTCGCTGACGCCGCAGATCTTCCCGTGATGGTCTACGACATCCCCGGCCGGTCCTGCGTGCCGATTCTGCCCGACACCATGATCCGGCTCGCGGAGCACCCGAACATTGTGGCCCTCAAGGACGCCAAGGCCGACTACGCAGCCCTCACCAGGGTTCTCGCGAACACTGACCTGGACGTCTACTCGGGCGACGACGGACTGACCCTGCCGTGGATGGCAGCGGGCGCCGTCGGGCTCGTCAGCGTCTCCGCACACGTCGCGTCGCGGCGGTTCCGCGCCATGATCGACGCCGCACTTGCGGGTGACTTCGCCACCGCCCGCACCATACATTTCGAACTGGACCCTGTGGTCCGTGCAGTGATGACCCATATTCAGGGTGCTGTTGCTGCGAAGCAAGTTCTTAAGTGGCAGGGATTCCTGCCCAACTCGGTTGTCCGTTTGCCCCTCGTGGAGCCGGACGAAGCTGAGATCGAAACCATCCGCGAGGACTTGGCGGAAGCCGGAATGGTCTTTTCCTGATCAGGTGCTCCACCTGACGAGGAAAGACCAGGCCGGTAACCGCCTGGAAAGTAGTGCATTATGACCCAAACCGCCCTTCCCGGCCTTGTCACGCCGCCGAAACTGCTCAAGGACACCCTGCGGATCGTTCCGCTCGGCGGCCTGGGGGAGATCGGCCGCAACATGACCGTTTTCGAAATCGACGGCAAGCTGCTCATTGTCGACTGCGGCGTCCTCTTCCCGGAGGAAACCCAGCCCGGCGTCGACCTGATCCTGCCCGATTTCGCCTACATCAAGGACCGTCTCGATGACATCGTCGCTGTCGTCCTGACCCACGGCCACGAGGACCACATCGGTGCCGTTCCGTACCTGCTGCGCCTGCGCGCGGACATTCCCGTCATCGGTTCCCGGTTGACGCTGGCCCTCATCGAGGCGAAGCTGCTGGAGCACCGGATCAAGCCGGTCACCCAGACCGTCACCGAGGGACAGGTGCAGAAGTTCGGCCCGTTCGAATGCGAATTCGTGGCCGTCAACCACTCCATCCCTGACGCCCTCGCCGTGTTCCTCCGCACATCCGGCGGCACCGTGCTGCACACCGGCGACTTCAAGATGGACCAGCTGCCGCTGGACGGCCGGATCACCGACCTCCGCCACTTCGCCAAGCTGGGCGAAGAAGGCGTGGACCTGTTCATGTCGGACTCCACGAATGCCGACGTGCCGGGCTTCACCACCGCAGAGAAGGAAATCGGGCCCACCCTGGACCGGCTCTTCGGCCAGGCCTCCAAGCGCCTGATCGTCGCGTCCTTCTCCTCCCACGTGCACCGCGTGCAGCAGGTCCTCGACGCCGCCGCCAACCACAACCGCAAGGTGGCCTTCGTCGGCCGCTCGATGGTCCGCAACATGGATATCGCCGAGAAGCTCGGCTACCTCGACGTGCCCAAGGGCATCCTGGTCGACATCAAGAACATCGACAACCTGCCGGACAACCGTGTGGTGCTGATGTCCACCGGTTCCCAGGGCGAGCCGATGGCAGCCCTGTCCCGCATGGCCAACGGTGACCACCGCGTCGTCGTCGGCAAGGGTGACACCGTCATCCTCGCGTCCAGCCTGATTCCGGGCAATGAGAACGCCGTGTTCCGCATCATCAACGGGCTGCTCAAGCTCGGCGCCGACGTCATCCACAAGGGCACCGCCAAGGTGCACGTCTCCGGCCACGCCGCCGCCGGCGAGCTGCTGTACTGCTACAACATCCTGGAGCCGCTCAACGCGATGCCGGTGCACGGTGAAACGCGCCACCTGATCGCCAACGGCAAGATCGCCCTGGACTCCGGCGTCCCCGAGGAAAGCATCCTCCTCGCGGACAACGGCACCGTCATCGACCTTCGGGACCACCAGGCGGACATCGTCGGCCAGGTCGAGGTCGGTTTCGTCTACGTCGACGGCTCCAGTGTCGGCGAAGTCACGGAAGCGGACCTCAAGGACCGCCAGACGCTCGGCGATGAAGGCTTCATCTCCATCATCACGGTGATCCACCGCGCCACCGGCAAGGTTGTCTCGGGCCCCGAGATCCACGCCCGCGGCGTGGCCGAGGACGACTCCGTCTTCGACGAGATCATCCCCAAGATCAACGCCGCCCTGGAAGAAGCCGTGCTCAACCGCACGGACCACACCACGCACCAGCTGCAGCAGGTTGTCCGCCGCGTGGTCGGCACCTGGGTCAACCGCAAGCTCCGCCGCAAGCCCCTGATCATCCCGGTGGTCCTGGAGGCCTAAGCCCTGGCCGCCCAGGCGCTTCGCTTCGCACCCTAACGGCCTTCCCGGCCTGCCGCAGGCTCCAGCTTGCGGCAGACCGGGGGGCCGTTTTTGCGTGCCCGGCCGGCAACATGGTCCCCGCGGAGGCCCGGAAATCCGCGGTTTTCGGCCCGGAGTCAGGTACCGTTGCAGGTATGGCGACACGTACTTCCTCCGCGCCTAGGGGAAACCCCAGCGGTAAATCAGGCAGCTCTTCGGCTCGGGGCTCCGGCCCGGCTGCGTCCAAGACCAGCAAGCCCTCCGGAACAACAGGTACCGCGCGCACCCGCCAGCTGGCCGCCGTCGAACCCCCACAGCCCTGGCTGCACCGGGTTGTGGCCGGCGCCTGGCTGGGCGTTGCCCACGTCGTCGGGGCGGGAATCCGCCGGATCGGCTACGACGTCAGCGACCTCGCCCCCGAGGACCGCCGCGACGGCGCAGCCCTGTTCAACCTCGCGCTCGGAGTCTTCGTCGCCACCTTCGCCTGGTGGGGCTTCCAGGGCTGGTTCCCTGACATGGTCTACGGAATCGTCAACGGCACCTTCGGCTGGATGTCGCTGCTGCTGCCGCTCATCCTGTTTGTCTGCGCCTTCCGGTTGTTCCGCCAGCCCGTCGACGGCCGCGGCAACAACCGGATCGGGATCGGCTTCCTGATCATGACCTTCGCCGGCACCGGCCTGGCCCACGTCATTGGCGGGGAACCGGCCGTCGCCCAGGGCTTCGACGGACTGCGCCAGGCCGGCGGCATGCTCGGCTACCTCGCCGCCGCCCCGCTGGCCGCCATCCACCCGGCCGTCCCGCTGGCCGTGTACGGCCTGCTCACCTTCACCTCGCTGCTGATCGTTACGGCCACGCCGTTCGGCGCCATCCCGGGCCGGCTGCGCGGCGCCTACGAGCACCTCATGGGCATCGACCTGCAGGACCAGGAAAACGACGCAGACGGCCATGACCGCAGCTACCTCTACGAAAACGACACTCCGGCCCCGGCTAAAAAGAAGCGCCGCCGCCTGTTCGGCAAGGACCAGGACGAGGAAGCCGGACTCGAAGGCTACGTCGGCGACGAGGCCTTCGAGCGGGCGCTCATTGCCGACGAGGAAGCCGAAGCCGCCCGATCCGCCGGTGGCGCCAACACCGGAGCCAGGGGCTCCAAGTCCGTCGCGCCGGGGGTGCGCCGCCCCACCCAGGCCGAGATCGCCGTCGAGAAGATCAAGGCAGCCCAGGGTCTGGGCAACGCCGCAGGCAGTGTTGGCGGAGCAGCCGGGGACAACGCCACCGAGGCGATCCCGCTCGTCACCCCGGGCATGGTGGCCGCCGGTTCGCTGAACCCGGCAGCCCCCGCGCCGGGCGCCGCCGCCGTGGCAGCCGCCGCGAAGGTCCCCTCCAATCCTGTGGCCCCCGCACCGCTGCCCATTCCGATTCCGCAGCGGACTGAACAGCTCTCGCTTGCCGGCGACGTGACGTACACACTGCCGCCGTCGGATGTGCTGACACCGGGCTCCATCCCCAAGGAACGCACCGACGCCAACGACGCCATTGTCGCCTCACTGACCGAAACCCTGAACCAGTTCAACGTCGAGGCACAGGTCACTGGCTTCAGCCGGGGCCCCACCGTGACCCGCTACGAGATCGAGCTCTCCCCGGGCACCAAGGTGGAACGCGTCACGGCGCTGTCCAAGAACATCTCCTACGCCGTCGCCAGCTCGGACGTCCGCATCCTGAGCCCCATCCCCGGCCGGTCCGCGATCGGCATCGAGATCCCCAACACGGACCGCGAGACCGTGTCCCTGGGCGATGTGCTCCGCAGCCAGAACGCCCGGCGGACAGAGCACCCCATGGTCATCGGCGTCGGCAAGGACGTCGAGGGCGGCTACGTCGTCGCGAACCTCGCCAAGATGCCGCACCTGCTCGTGGCGGGTGCCACCGGTGCCGGCAAGTCGGCGTTCGTGAACGCCATGATCACGTCCATCCTGATGCGCGCCACGCCCGACGAGGTCCGCATGGTCATGGTGGACCCCAAGCGCGTGGAACTCACCGCCTACGAGGGTGTCCCGCACCTGATCACCCCGATCATCACCAACCCCAAGAAGGCTGCCGAGGCCCTGCAGTGGGTGGTCCGCGAAATGGACGCCCGCTACGACGACCTCGCCAACTACGGCTTCAAACACATCGACGACTTCAACAAGGCCGTCCGCGCCGGCAAGGTCCACCCGCCCGAGGGGTCCAAACGGGTCATCCGGCCGTACCCGTACCTCCTGGTGATTGTCGACGAACTCGCGGACCTGATGATGGTCGCCCCTCGCGACGTCGAGGACTCGATCGTCCGCATCACCCAGCTGGCCCGTGCCGCCGGCATCCACCTCGTGCTTGCCACCCAGCGGCCCTCGGTCGACGTCGTCACCGGCCTGATCAAGGCCAACGTGCCCTCCCGGATGGCGTTCGCCACCTCCTCGGTCACCGACTCCCGCGTGGTCCTGGACCAGCCGGGCGCCGAGAAACTGATCGGCCAGGGCGACGCGCTGTTCCTGCCGATGGGCGCCTCGAAGGCCATGCGTGTCCAGGGCGCCTGGGTCACCGAATCCGAAATCCATAAGGTGGTCGAGCACGTCAAGGGCCAGCTTAAGGCCGTGTACCGCGAGGACGTCGCCCCCGAGGCGCCGAAGAAGCAGATCGACGACGACATCGGGGACGACCTCGAGGTCCTGCTGCAGGCCACCGAGCTTGTGGTCACGACCCAGTTCGGGTCCACCTCGATGCTGCAGCGCAAACTGCGTGTCGGCTTCGCGAAGGCAGGACGGCTCATGGACCTGCTCGAATCCCGCGGCGTGGTCGGCCCCTCGGAGGGCTCCAAGGCCCGCGACGTCCTGGTCAAACCCGATGACCTGGCGACGGTTCTCGCGGCCATGAAGGGCATGGAGGTGCCCGCCATCGCCGATGCGCAGACCGCAGCGCTGAGCGAGAACGCCAACGCGAACGTCGCCCAGGGCGGCTACGCGGAGGACCTCGTCGCCGCAGACCTGGACCGGCGCTCCCAGAACACGCAGTACTTCGATGGCGCAGACGGCGCAGACGGCGCAGCCGGCGCAGACGGTGCCGGCGGCGGGTATCGGGGCTCCCGCCGGGGCTCCGGCGACGATGAGGACGGTTCCGAGGACGCCTGGTCGCTCACCGGACGGTAGCCTAGGAGGGTGACTAGCGCCGAAGCCAACAGCGCCGGATCCGCGTCCCGGATCTGGAACCTGCCGAACATCCTGACGATGCTGCGGATTGTGATGGTGCCGTTCTTCGTCTGGTTCCTCCTGCTGGACGCGCCGGGGCTGGTCGCCCAGAACGGCGTGTGGCGCTGGATCGCCGCGGCGACCTTCGCCGTCGCGATCTACACGGACAAGCTCGACGGCGACATCGCCCGCAGCCGCGGCCTCATCACCGACTTCGGCAAGATCGCCGACCCCATCGCGGACAAGCTGCTGATCGGCTCTGCCCTGGTGATGCTCTCGCTCCTGGGGGAGCTGCCCTGGTGGGTGACCATCCTGATCCTCGTCCGTGAGTGGGGTGTCACCGCCCTGCGCTTCTTCGTCATCCGCTACGGTGTGATCCCGGCCTCGCGCGGCGGGAAACTCAAGACCGTCATCCAGACCGTGGCGATCTTCCTGTACATTCTCCCGCTGTCCTCGATTGCGCCGTGGCTCGGTTTCGTGGCCTTCGCGGTCATGATGGTGGCCCTGGCCATCACGGTCTGGACCGGCGGCGAATACGTCATTGAGGCCCTCAAGCTGCGTGCCAGCGGCATCCGGGCCCGGCAGCAGAAGATCCAGGAGGGCAAGCCATGACCACTGGCCACCGCACCATCAACCTGCATCATCTGGCCGAAGAGGCCGTCACCGGGGCGATCGGCCGCGGCTTGACCGTCGCGACGGCCGAATCCCTCACCGCGGGCATGGTGGCCGCCGTGCTCGCGGACACTCCCGGCGCGTCCGGGATGCTGCAGGGCGGGGTGGTGTCTTACCAGAATTCGGTCAAGGCCGGGGTGCTCGGAGTGCCCCGGGAACTGCTGGACACCGTCGGTGCCGTCGATGGGCAGGTCGCGGAGGCCATGGCCGAGGGCGCCCGCAGGCTCTGCGGCGCCGACGTCGGCGTCTCCACAACCGGCGTCGCCGGCCCGGAGCCGCACGGCGGCAAGGACGTGGGCTCCGTCTACATCGGCGTAGCCACCGCGGACGGCTCGACGTCGTACGAGTACAGCTTCGAGGGGAGCCGGCCGGAAATCCGCGGCCAGGCCTGCGCTGCGGCGCTGGAACGGCTGCTGGAGGCTCTGGCTTCCGCAAGCCACCGGGCGTAACGTTGCCGGGAACAAAACTCGATTCCCATTAGTTGTTACATTGTGTCGCTTCCGAATAAGGGAGGCGCCTAGGATGAAAGCATCAGCAGTGTCCGCTGTGACCAGCGGGCCCGACCCAAAGAGGGAGCAAGGCGATACAGATGGTAAAGCAGCCCGTATCCGTTAACGGCGTTGTCCGCTGGAAGGATGTGGGCCTCGCCGATCAGGCTAAGAGCGAACAGAAGGAGCGCAAGATGGTTGTACTTCGTCACGAAATCGGTGATGTTCTGCGCGATGTCCGCCAACGCCAAGGCCGTACCCTCCGCGAAGTCTCGCACAGTGCCCGCGTTTCGCTGGGCTACCTGAGTGAAGTGGAACGCGGCCAGAAGGAAGCCTCCTCGGAGCTGCTCTCCTCGATCTGCTCGGCCCTCGATGTTCCGCTCTCCATCATGCTCCGCGAAGTCAGCGACCGAGTCGCCGTCGCCGAGGGAGTTGCGGTTCCGGACACCGTCCCGCAGGAGTTTGCACAGCGCTACGGCCGTGACCTGGACCGTGAGCTCAACTCCGACCTCAACGAGGAATTGGCCAAGGGCCTCCTTTCCGGGGCACGCTAGCCCCGACACCCACTACTCGACAAAAGACCCCGGCGGTGTGCCGGGGTCTTTTGCGTGCGCTGTGTGTGCCTGTGTGTGCGTGCCCGGCGGCTTGTGGGTGGCCTGCCGGCGCGGAACCGCTGGGCTACTGCGGTTCGTCCCGGGGGAAGCCGTCACGCTCATAGGTGGCGTTGAGTTTGGCGATGGAGCGGGACAGGGTCTGCAGTTCCTCCAGCGGCCACTCGCCAAGCCGCTCCCGGAACACCTCGCGGCGCGCGTCCTGCACCTGGTGCATCCGCTCTTCGCCCGTGGGCGTCAGGCGGATGATCTGCGCGCGGCCGTCGAGCGGGTCGGCTTCCTTGGAGACTAGGCCGAGGCGTTCCAGGAAAGCGATCTGCCGGCTGACCGAGGGCTTCCCGACGCCGATGCTGGAGGCCAGCTCGGTCAGCCGCATGGCGCCCTGTTTGCGGATCACGGAGAGCAGGCCGTAGGCCGCCGGTTCCAGGTCGGGGTGAACCTGGCGGGAGAGATGGTGTGAGATCGAACGTGCGCGCCGCCAGAGCACGCTCAGCTGGTGCTCGACGGCGGTCAGCGCCGTTTCGGTGGAGTCGTCGGCGCCGCCGGGGATCCCGGGGCCAACGGCTGAGTTGCTCATGGCAACCATTCTAGAGTCCTCCTCTGCCGTGAGAGACTCGAGTGGTGCGAATCAGTGATTTTTGGCGGCTCATGGACGACGAATTCGGGGCAGGGTATTCCCGGGTCCTCAGCAGCTCCCTGGTCCTGGCGGGGGTCGGCGGCCGGACAGCAGACCAGGCCCTGGGTGCGGGCATACCGCCCCGGCAGGTGTGGCTCGCACTGTGCGAGGTCCAGGATGTCCCGCCCGAGCGGCGGCTGGGCCGCGACGTCAAACCCCGCTGACCTCCGGCTCCGGCCTGCGGCGTTCCAGGGCGGTGCCGGCAGCCCGCGCCTGACACGCCGCACCGATTGTTCGAATATCTGTTCGGGTAGGACTATGCTTTTTTTAGAGCTTTTTCCACATACCAGGGGCGAGCAGGCAACTCTGTCGGTGGGTGCCGGTAGCTTCAGTATTGACCGAAAGAACGATCACGAACATTGTTCAGGAACACTTTCCAGGACCACTGTTCACGAACACGACACAGGGCCGGAACGGCCCACTCCACAGCGAGAAAGTATTAGAGGTGTGAACCATGGCCGCAGCCCCGGATCGCCAGAAAGCGCTTGACGCAGCGCTGGCCCAGATTGACAAGCAGTTCGGCAAAGGCTCTGTTATGCGCCTTGGTGACGAAGTCCGTGCGCCCATCGAGGTCATTCCGACCGGTTCCATCGCACTGGACATTGCCCTGGGAATTGGCGGCCTGCCCCGCGGCCGCGTCGTGGAAATCTACGGTCCGGAATCCTCCGGCAAGACCACGGTGGCGCTGCACGCTGTCGCCAGTGCCCAGCGCCTGGGCGGCATCGCTGCCTTCATCGACGCCGAGCACGCTCTCGATCCCGAGTACGCCGCCAGGCTCGGCGTCGACACCGACGCCCTGCTGGTCTCCCAGCCGGACACCGGCGAGCAGGCCCTGGAAATCATGGACATGCTGATCGGCTCCGGCTCCCTGGATGTCATTGTCATTGACTCCGTTGCCGCCCTCGTTCCGCGCGCGGAAATCGAAGGCGACATGGGCGACAGCCACGTCGGCCTGCAGGCCCGCCTGATGAGCCAGGCGCTCCGTAAGATCACCGGCCGCCTGAGCCAGACCAAGACCACGGCCATTTTCATCAACCAGTTGCGCGAGAAGATCGGCGTGTTCTTCGGCTCTCCGGAAACCACCACCGGTGGTAAGGCCCTGAAGTTCTACGCCTCGATCCGCATCGACGTCCGCCGGATCCAGACCCTCAAGGAGGGCGCAGACTCCGTCGGAAACCGCACCAAGGCCAAAATCGTGAAGAACAAGATGGCCCCGCCCTTCAAGATCGCCGAATTCGACATCATCTACGGCCAGGGCATCTCGCGCGAAGGCGGCATCATCGACATGGGTGTCGAGCACGGCATCATCAAGAAGTCCGGCTCCTGGTTCACCTACGACGGTGACCAGTTGGGCCAGGGCATGGAGAACTCCCGCCGCTTCCTGCGCGACAACCCCGAACTGGCTGCCGAGCTGGAGCGGCTGATCAAGGAAAAGCTCGGCGTCGGCGTCAAGTCTCCCGCCGAAACCGAAGCAGAACCGAAGCTGAAGGCCGTTGACGGCTTCTAACGGCCGACGGCGCAAAGGGGCAGGGGGCCCGCCACGGACTCCTGCCCCCGGCTTTGCCGGCGGGGAGCCGCCCCAAGGCGGCGCCCGCCGGGCGGGTCCTGCCTCCGAACAGGACCGTGAGGCGGACCCCGCGTCCCTCGCGCGGACCATTGTCCTGCGTCAACTGACGAACTCGCCCAAGAGCCGGCTGCAGCTCGCCCGTAAACTGGCCGAGCGCAACGTCCCGGACGAGGTCGCCGAAGCCGTGCTGGACCGCTTCGAGGAAGTGAAACTCATTGACGACGCCGACTTCGCCGAAATGTGGGTGCGGTCCCGTTCGCAGAGCCGCAAACTCGCCAAGGGCGCGCTCCGGCGGGAACTCGCGGAAAAGGGCATCAACACTGAAACCGCTGCCGTCGCCCTGGAACAACTCAGCGACGAGGACGAGGAATCCGCGGCCCGCGACCTGGTCCAGCGGAAGCTCCGGGGCGTGACGGGGTTCGCGGACCGCGCCGAGCGGGACAAAACCACGCGCCGGCTCGCCTCCATGCTCGCCCGCAAGGGCTACCAGCCGTCCCAGGCCTTCCGGATCGTGGGCGAAGTCCTTGACGACGCCGTGGCCGGTTCGGATGCAGGGTCATCCGCTGATTTCTGAGGACGCCCCGGCGCCGTGCCGACCCGGTACCCTTAACAGGTGAGTTTGACCATTCCTTCCCCAGCAGCCGGCACCACCCCTTCCACGGACGCGATGTCCACCCCGGGGCCCGGGGCGCAGCCCTCCGTCCCGCAGCCGAAGGTCCGCACCTACCAGGTGCGGACCTTCGGCTGCCAGATGAACGTGCACGACTCCGAGCGCATGTCCGGGATGCTCGAAGCCGCCGGCTACGTCCCCGCCGCCGGGGAACTGGCCGACGTCGTGGTCTTCAACACCTGTGCGGTGCGGGAAAACGCCGACAACAAGCTCTACGGCAACCTGGGCATGCTGGCGCCGGTGAAGGCCGCCAACCCGGGAATGCAGATCGCCGTCGGGGGCTGCCTGGCGCAGAAGGACCGCGAGACCATCCTGAAGAAGGCACCCTGGGTGGACGCCGTCTTCGGCACCCACAACGTCGGCGCCCTGCCGGCCCTGCTGGAACGGGCCCGCCACAACAAGGAGGCGCAGCTCGAAATCCTCGAGTCCCTCGACGTCTTCCCCTCCACCCTGCCGACCAAGCGGGACTCGGTCTATTCCGGCTGGGTGTCCATCTCCGTCGGCTGCAACAACACCTGCACCTTCTGCATCGTCCCGGCCCTGCGCGGCAAGGAAAAGGACCGCCGCCCCGGCGACATCCTGGCCGAGATCCAGGCCCTCGTCGCCGACGGTGCGATCGAAGTAACCCTGCTGGGCCAGAACGTGAACTCCTACGGCGTTGAGTTCGGCGACCGGCAGGCCTTCTCCAAACTGCTCCGCGCCTGCGGGGACATCCCCGGCCTGGAACGCGTCCGGTTCACGAGCCCGCACCCTGCCGCCTTCACCGAGGACGTCATCGACGCCATGGCCGAGACCCCCAACGTTATGCCGCAGCTGCACATGCCCCTGCAGTCCGGCTCGGACAAGGTCCTCAGGGACATGAAGCGGTCGTACCGATCGACCAAATTCCTTGGCATCCTGGACAAGGTGCGCGAGAAGATCCCGCACGCCGCGATCTCCACAGACATCATCGTCGGGTTCCCCGGTGAAACCGAGGAGGACTTCCAGGCCACGCTCGATGTCGTGGAGAAGTCCCGTTTCGCCACCGCCTTCACGTTCCAGTACTCCAAGCGGCCGGGCACTCCCGCCGCCGAGCTCCCGGACCAGCTCCCCAAGGCCGTGGTGCAGGAACGCTTCGAACGCCTCACCGCCCTGCAGGACAGGATCGCCGCCGAGGAGAACGCCCGCCAGCTCGGCCAGCGCGTGGAGGTCATGGTCACCGCCCAGTCCGGGCGCAAAGCCGGGGAAACCCACCGGCTCTCGGGGCGGTCCCGCGACCAGCGCCTGGTCCACTTCTCCGTGCCGGCCGGCGCCGGGACGCCCCGCCCCGGCGACCTCGTCACCGTGACCATCACCGAAGCCGCGGCGTTCCACCTCGTGGCCGACCCGGCGTCGGCGGACGACTACAGCCTTCGCCGCTCTCAGGCCGGGGACGCCTGGGACAGGTCCCAGGCGGACTCCTGCGGCGCACCCGTTCCGGGATCCGCCGCCGGCACATCAGGAGTGTCCCTGGGCATGCCCACCCTTCCCGTCCGCGGCCGCTAGTCCGTGGCGGATCCGCAGGACGCCCCGGCGGGCAACGCGCAGGCCGCGGAGGACACTGCAGCCCAGGCCGGCATAGCCAAGGACAGTGCAGCCCAGGCCGGCGCAGCCAAGGACAGTGCAGCCCAGGCCGGCGCAGGACCGGCTTTGCCGGTGATCGCCGTCGTCGGACCCACCGGATCCGGCAAGTCCGACCTTGCCGTCTCGCTGGCGCTGGAGCTCGACGGCGAGGTCATCAACGCGGACTCCATGCAGTTCTACCGCGGCATGGACATCGGTACCGCCAAGATCACCCGGGCCGAGCGCAGGGGAGTGCCGCACCACCTCCTGGACATCCTGGACGTGACCGAGGACGCGAGCGTCTCGGACTTCCAGCAACAGGCCCGTGCGCTCATTGCCGACATCCATGCCCGCGGCAAACGCGCCATCCTGGCCGGAGGCTCCGGGCTCTACGTCCGCGCCGCCCTGGACGTGCTGGAATTCCCGGGCACGGATCCGGCCATCCGGCGCCGGCTCGAGGCGGAACTGGAAACCGGCGGAGCGGCGCCGCTGCGGGCGCGGCTGGAAAGCGTGGACCCGGTCTCGGCCGGCCGGCTCGGCGATGCGCGCCGGATCATCCGCGCCCTCGAAGTGTACGAGCTCACCGGGAGGCCCTTCAGCTCGTTCATGCCCACCCGCGAGTACGTCCGGCCCGCGGTGCAGATCGGGCTTGAGGTGGACCGCGGGCAGCTCCGGGAACGGCTCGCCCTCCGGGTCCACACCATGGTGGACAGCGGGCTGGTGGAGGAAATCCGGACGCTTGACGCCGCCGGACTCCGGCTCGGCCGGACGGCACCGCGCGCCCTGGGCTACGCCCAGTTCCTCAAGGTCCTCGACGGCGACTCCGACGCGGCGCAGGCTGCGGAGGAGACCATCGTGGCGACCCGGCAGTTCGCCCGCCGCCAGCTGACCTGGTTCCGGGCCGACCCCCGGATCCACTGGCTCGACTGGCAGGACCCGGACCTCGTGGCCAAGGCCGCCGCCCTCTGCCCGGCAGGCTGAACGTCCCGCGTCAGTCCCGCGTCAGTCCCGCGTCAGTCCCGCGTCAGTCCCGCGTCAGTCCCGCACCAAGAGGGTGGTTGCCGGGGCGGTCCGCCGGCGGACCGGACCGGAACGGTAACCTTGGAGCATGAACGAAACCCTGGCCGTGGCCGCTGACCGCAACTCCACCGGTGACACTGCAGCCCTGAGCGGACTCAAGTTTTCCAAAGGCCACGGGACGGGCAACGACTTTGTGCTCCTGGCGGACCCCAACGGCACCCTGGCAGTGACGCCGGAGCAGGTTGCGGCACTCTGTGACCGGCACCGCGGCATCGGTGGCGACGGACTGATCCGGGCCGTTCCGTCCCGGCTGCTCGCGGAGGGCCAGGAGCTGCTGACGCAGCACCCGGACGCCGAATGGTTCATGGACTACCGCAATGGCGACGGCTCGCTCTCGGAGATGTGCGGCAATGGCGTCCGGGTCTTCGTGCACTTCCTGATCGCCGAGGGCCTTCTCGATCTGCCCGCCGGCGAATCGCTGACCATCGGCACCCGGGGCGGCGCCAAAACGATCGTCCGCACCGCGGCCGGCTACGCCGTCGACATGGGCCCCTGGGAGTTCATCTTCCCGGGCGAGGCCACCGGACGGGCCATGGATTCGCTGGTCAGCGCGACGGGGCTCGAGGTGCCGCGGCCCGCCCTGTCCGTCAGCATGGGGAACCCGCATACCGTCGTGGCGCTGGCCGAACTGGCCGAGCTGGAAGCCACGCAGCTGTTCACGGCACCCCACGTGGATCCCGTGCCGCCCCGCGGCACCAACGTCGAGTTCGTCGTTCCGTCCGAGCCGCTGGTCCACGACGGCGTCGGAACCATCACCATGCGCGTGCATGAGCGGGGAGTGGGGGAAACGCAGTCCTGCGGCACCGGAGCCTGCGCGGCCGCCGTCGCAATCCGCCACTGGGCCGGCCAGGGCGCCCCGGACGTGTGGAACGTCCACGTCCCGGGCGGCACCGTCGGAGTGAAGTTCTTCCTCGGCGCGGAGGGCCACGAGCACGTGGAGCTCAGCGGCCCTGCGGTGATCGTCGCTAGTGGGACGCTTTCCTGACCCGAAGGATGCGAAACGACTTCGAGGTGCTCTCGCGCGTCACCGCAAAGCTGCTGTCCAGCTCCGCGGCCAGCCAGCGCTGCAGGGAATCCGAGCCCAGGTTCTTCTGCACCACCAGCCATGCGGAGCCGCCGGGCGCCAGCCGCGGCAGCCACAGCAGCAGCAGGGCATGAAGCTCGTCCTTGCCGACCCGGATGGGCGGGTTGGACCAGATCGTGTCGAAGCGGAGCCCGGGGTCGACGGCGCCGGGCGTGCTGGCCGTGACATTGCGCAGCCCCAGCAGCGCGGCGTTTTCGTTGGTCAGGCTCACGCACCGCTCGTTGACGTCCACGGCGTAGACCTGGGCGTGCGGTGCCCGCAGGGCCAGGGTCAGCGCGATCGGACCCCAGCCGCAGCCGATGTCCAGCAGCGTTCCCTGCGGGGCCGGGGCGGGAGCCTCGGCCAGCAGCACGGCCGTGCCCTTGTCGATGTTGTCCGGGCTGAAGATGCCCGAGGACGTCTGCAGGTGCCGGGTTTCACCGGCAAGCTCCACGGTCAGTGGCTTGCGGGTGAACGGCCCGGCCGGCTGGGCGCTGAAATAGTGTGCAGACTCCATAACTGCCCAGATTAGTTGGCCCCCGGCCCGTAGGCGAAACCGCGGCATCGGGCCGGAGGCAGCTGGACCGTCTGCTAGTGTTAAATGCATGTTCTTGAACTTCAAATAGCCGGCGCGGGTTAAGTCTGGCACGGGTTAAATCCGGCACTGGTTAAATCCGGCCCGTCCCCGTCCCCGCAGCGACGCAGGTAGCTACCTTCCGCTCAGTGCGCCCCCCGCGATGATCCTGCCAAGGACCCCGCCGCCGGTGCCCGGTCCGCGTGGAGTCCGGCAGTGCTCATGGAGCCGGGCCGGGCGGAAAGCTCCTCCCCTCGAGGCCAACCACGCCTGTCTCCTCTCCTTCCCGCCGCTCCCACGCGGAGCCCACACTGTCCCGGCACCGCTTGCCGCGGGCACTCCAGGAGCCCCCCTTTGACGAATAGTCGTCAGCCCAGCGCGAATACCGCCCCCGACACCACCGATCGGCACTATTCTGGAACTGCCGAACCTCTGAAGGAGACCATGACCAGTCAGCCCAACACCGGACCCGATTCAGCAGCCCAGGACATGAGTCCTGCGGAAATCCAGGCTGTCATCGACCGGATCCTCTCCAAGGACACCCCTGCCCGGAAGGCAGCCCCGGCTGCCGGCGAGCCCACGTCGGTGCTCGGCAAAGCGCAGGCGATCTCCCGGAAGGACGAGGAACACAGCAACTACGACGGCGACCAGCAGGACCTCGAGGAACGGCACGCCCTGCGCCGTACCGCCGGGCTGTCCACCGAACTCGAAGACGTCACCGAAGTCGAATACCGGCAGTTGCGCCTCGAGCGCGTCGTACTGGCCGGCCTCTGGACCGAAGGCACCCTCGCCGACGCCGAGAACTCGCTCCGAGAACTCGCCGCCCTCGCCGAGACCGCCGGCTCGGAGGTCCTCGACGGGATTGTGCAGCGCCGCGCCAAGCCCGACCCCGGAACCTTCCTCGGCTCCGGCAAGGCCCAGGAGCTCAAGGACATCGTGATGTCCACCGGCGCCGACACTGTCGTCGTCGACGCCGAACTGGCACCGTCCCAGCGCCGCAGCCTCGAAGACATCGTCAAGGTCAAGGTCATCGACCGCACGGCCCTGATCCTGGACATCTTCGCCCAGCACGCCAAGAGCCGCGAGGGCAAGGCCCAGGTGGAACTGGCCCAGCTCGAATACCTGCTCCCGCGCCTGCGCGGTTGGGGTGACTCGATGTCCCGCCAGGCCGGTGGCCAGGTGGGCGGTGCCGGTGCCGGCATGGGCTCGCGCGGTCCCGGTGAAACCAAGATCGAACTGGACCGCCGCCGGATCCGCACCCGGATGGCCAAACTGCGCCGGGAAATCGCCGCGATGAAGCCGGCCCGGGAAACCAAACGCGCCAACCGCCGTCGTAATTCCGTGCCGTCCGTTGCAATCGCCGGGTACACCAACGCCGGCAAGTCCTCGCTGCTGAACCGGCTGACCGACGCCGGTGTCCTGGTCGAGAACGCCCTGTTCGCCACGCTGGACCCGACGGTCCGCAAGGCTGAAACCTCGGACGGGCTGGGCTACACCCTGGCCGATACCGTGGGATTCGTGAGGTCGCTCCCCACCCAGCTCGTGGAGGCTTTCCGCTCCACCCTGGAGGAAGTCGCGGACGCGGATCTGATCCTGCACGTCGTGGACGTCTCCCACCCGGATCCGGAAGGCCAGATCGCCGCCGTCCGCAAGGTGTTCAGCGAAGTCGACGCCCGCAAGGTGCCGGAAATCATCGTCCTGAACAAGGCCGACGCCGCGGATCCCTTCGTGATCGAACGGCTCAAGCAGCGCGAACCGCGCCACGTGGTGGTGTCGGCACGCACCGGCGAGGGCATCCCGGAACTGCTCAAGGCCATCAGTGAAGGCATCCCGCGGCCCAGCGTGAAGCTCGAACTGATGATCCCGTACAACCGGGGGGACCTGCTCAGCAAGCTGCACGAGACCGACGCCGAGATCCTCAGCCTCGACCACGAGGAAGCGGGCACCCGCGCCGTCGTGATGGTCCGCGAAGGATTCGCCGCTGAACTGGATTCGTTCATCAGCAATGACTAAGGCAGCGGTGACCGGGGCGGACACCGGCGCGGGCGATCCGGCGGGGGCGGCCCCCGCAACGGAGGATCCCGCAACAGCGGATCCCGCAGGGACGAACGCTGCAGGGACCGAAGCCGCCGGAAAAAACCCGGCAGGAACACGCGGCCCGGCCGGCGGGGAGTTCGTCATCGAACTGCTCGACCGTGCCGTCGCCGGCATGGGCGGCCAGAGCCGGGACGGCCAGCACGAGATGGCCCGGCAGGTGGCGCACGCGATTGACAGCGGCGACCACCTGCTGGTCCAGGCCGGCACCGGAACCGGCAAGTCCCTCGCGTACCTGATCCCGCTGATCGCCCATTCGCTCGTCAGCGACAAGCCCACCCTGGTCTCCACGGCCACGCTGGCCCTGCAGACCCAGATCGTCGGCCGGGACCTGCCCCGGCTGCTGAAGGCCATCACCCCGGCGCTGGAACGGCCCGTCAAAATCGCGCTGGTGAAGGGCCGCTCCAACTATGTGTGCCGCCACAAGCTCGACGGCGGCTTCCCCTCCGAGGAGCCCTCCGAAGGCCAGCTCTTCTCACTCGGCGAGGACACGTCCGTGCCGCATTTCGCCGCGGCGATGGGCGGCCCGTCGTCGCAGCTCGGCAAGGAAGTCGTCCGGCTGCGCGACTGGGCCGAGGATACCGTGACGGGTGACCGGGACGAACTCCTGCCCGGGGTCACGGACCGTGCCTGGCGGCAGGTGTCCGTCACCTCCATGGAGTGTCTGGGCGCGCAGAAGTGCCCCCTCGCGGCCGAATGCTTCAGCGAACTGGCCCGGCAGAACGCCGCGGACGCCGACGTCGTCGTCACCAACCACGCCATGCTGGCCGTCAGCGCCTTCGAAGGCCTTGCGGTCCTGCCCGAATACGACGTTGTGGTGGTCGATGAAGCCCACGAGCTCCAGGACCGTGTGACGGGCGCCGTGTCCGGTCAGCTCTCCGTCGCGATGGTGCACGTCGCCGCGTCCGGGGCCCGGAAAAACACGGGCATCACCGTGGACGCCCTGAACAACGCCGCATCCAACCTCGAACTTGCCATTGAAGGGGTCCCCAGCGGACTCATGCCCAACGGCCTGAACAGCGAACAACTGGACTGTGTGGACCAGTTGCGGGACGCCTGCCGTGCGGCGCTCTCCGACTCCAAGGGGGACAGCGCCAACACCGCAGACGGCGGGCGCCAGCTCGCGCGCTCCCGCCTCATGGTGATCCTGGAGCTCTGCGAACGGCTGCTCGCCGCCCGCGAAAACCGCGAGGTGGTCTGGTTTTCCCGCAACAGCACCTTCGACCCGCAGCAGGGGTACTCCCAGCCCGACGAGTCCGCGCCGGCCCTGATCAACATCGCCCCGCTCAGCGTCGCCGGGCGGCTTCGCGAGGGCCTGTTCGCGGACCACACCGTCATCCTGACCTCGGCGACCCTGGCGATCGGGTCCGCCTTCGAACCGGCCGCCGGCGGCCTGGGCCTGGTCGGACCGGGTGCCCCGAGCTGGACCGGGGTCGACGTCGGCTCGCCCTTCGAATATCCGAAACAGGGCATCCTCTACGTTGCCCGGCATCTGCCCAAACCCGGCCGCGGCACGTCACCGGAGGCCCTCGACGAGCTGGAGAAGCTGATCCGGGCCTCCGGCGGCGGGGCCCTGTGCCTGTTCTCCTCCCGGCGCGCCGCCGAGGACGCCGCTGAGGCCATGCGGCCGCGGCTGGACATGAGCATCCTTTGCCAGGGGGATTCGACCATGACCGCGCTGGTGAAGCAGTTTGCCGACGAACCGGACACCTGCCTCTTCGGAACCATGTCGCTGTGGCAGGGTGTCGACGTGCCGGGGGCCTCGTGCCGCCTCGTGGTGATCGACAGGATTCCGTTCCCGCGGCCCGACGATCCGCTGATGACCGCACGGTCCCGTGCGGTGGCCCAGGCCGGCGGCAACGGGTTCATGAGCGTCTCCGCGACCCACGCCGCCATCCGCCTGGCCCAGGGCGCCGGCCGGCTGATCCGCACGACGACGGACAGGGGAGTGGTGGCAGTGCTGGACTCACGGCTCTCCACCGAGCGCTACGGGGGATTCCTCCGCGCCGCCCTGCCGCCGTTCTGGCCCACCACGGACCCAGCGGTCGCCCTTGCTGCCCTGGAGCGGCTGGCGAAGGAACCCGGGCAGCCGGCCACGTAGTCCTTCAGGGAACGGACAGGGCCCCGTCCGTTGCCGGCGGGGCCCTGTTCGCAGCTGGTGACGTGCCGCCTGACCGGCTCTAGAGGGAGCGCAGCACCGAGACGACTTTGCCCATGATGACCGCGTGGTCGCCGAGGATGGGCTCGTACTGGGTGTTCTGCGGCAGCAGCCAGGTGTGGCCGTCGCGCTGGCGGAACGTCTTGACCGTCGCCTCGTCGTCCAGCAGTGCGGCGACGATGTCACCGTTGATAGCGTCGCCCTGCTGGCGCACCACCACCCAGTCACCGTCGCAGATGGCGGCGTCGATCATCGAGTCCCCCGAGACCTTGAGCATAAAGAGCTCGCCGTGGCCCACGAGCTGGCGGGGCAGCGGCATCACGTCCTCGACGACCTGGTCGGCCAGGATCGGCCCGCCGGCGGCGATGCGGCCCACCAGCGGCACCATGGCGGTGTCGGTGGCGCTGGCCAGTTCGGACACGGACAATCCGCCGACAGTGCGCAGGCCGCCGGGCTTCCCGGCCCCAGGGGCCTTCGTGCTTGCCTCGTCGAGGGTCAGCGGCATCAGCACCTCCATGGCGCGGGGACGCTTGGGGTCGCGCCGCAGGTAGCCCAGCTTCTCCAGCTGTGAGAGCTGGTGGGTGACGCTGGAGAGGCTGGCCAGGCCAACGGTGTCACCGATCTCGCGCATGGACGGCGGATAGCCGTTGTCCGTGACCGAGCGCTGAATGGTTTCCAGGATCTTCTTTTGCCGGACGGTGAGGCTCTTGGGTGGCCGGGCTGCCTGCGGGCCCCGCTGGGTGGCCCTGCCGCCAGTGGCTTGTGCTGCCATGTTCGCCAACGCCTTTCCGTTCCGCCCGGCCGCCGTGGCTGCGGCTGCCGGGAACTTCCGGCCTGAAATGTCAGACCCTGCTGATCAACTGCAGAAGTGGTTGTTCTTTGACTCAAACGTAGGCCAGCCACAGGGCTTTTTCAAACATTTGTTCTAGCGAGTCTCGACAATGTTCGTCAGTAAGTGCTAAAACAGAACAAGCATAATTCGAATATGTGTTCTAGTCGGGCACTGTTCGGACACAGCATGACGTTCGGTTCTTTGTTCGAAGGTTAGGCCGGTTGGCGGCAGGTACGTGGAGTACGCCGGGCGGCACAGTATGGTCCAGGAGGGCTCAGTTCATGTCAGCATCAAGCGCGTTTCACGACACTTTCGGCCGCGGCGCATTCGGCGACTGCCGCCGGCCCGACGGCGGTGCGCCCGCCGGCCAGCGGGGCTTCCTCAGGAAGCAGGGCCACGTTAGCCGGCAGGGCTCCCTTGGCCGGCGGGGCTCCCTTGGCCGGCAGGGCTCCCTTGGCCGGCGCAGCCCGGCTGGCGGGAACGGTGCTTCAGGGCTCGGGCAACGGGTCAGGCAGGCGCCGCTGCGGCTCACCCGGCGGGGGCGTTTTGTCTTCATCGGGGTGCCGCTGATCCTGCTGGCCGCGCTCCTGCTCTCCTTCAGCGGCTTCCTCAACGCCCCGGCCAAGGCGGCGGAGTCCGCTGCCGGGCTGTCGCTGACCCCCGCCGTGACCGTTACGGTGCAGCCCGGCGAGTCCCTCTGGGCCATCGCCGAAGCCGTGGCACCGGAGCGCGACCCCCGCGACGTCGTCACCGATATCATCCAGCTGAACAACCTCGAAGCTGCCCGTGTCGTGCCCGGCCAGGCGCTCTTTCTCCCGTCCAAGTAGCGCGTCGGACCCGTCACAGTTTCAGGGCCTGCCGCAATCTCACTTAAACTGGTGAAGTGACTGACCAGCTAGAGCGACTGAACCGACTTCCCCTCCGGACCAACCTGCGCGGCCTGACGCCGTACGGCGCGCCGCAGCTGGACGTCCCCATCCTGCTCAACGTCAATGAGAACACCCATGGTGTCCCGGCCGACGTGCGCGCCGCCATCTCCGAGGCCGTCACGATTGCCGCGGCCGGCCTGAACCGCTATCCGGACCGCGAATTCACGGAACTGCGCGAAGCACTCGCGGAATACCTTGGGCACGGACTGGGTGCTGAGAACATCTGGGCCGCAAACGGCTCCAACGAGGTCCTCCAGCAGATCCTTCAGGCCTTCGGCGGCCCGGGGCGCACGGCCCTCGGCTTCCCTCCCACCTACTCCATGTACCCGCTGCTGGCCTCCGGCACGGACACCGGGTACATCGTCGGGGTCCGTGCCGACGACTATGGACTCAGTGCCGCATCGGCCGCCCGCCAGGTCCGCGAACTTGCGCCGAACATCGTCTTCCTGTGCTCCCCGAACAACCCCACCGGCACCGGGCTGGGCCTGGACGTCGTGGAGGCCGTCTACGAGGCCGGTGAAGCCAGCCAGACCATCGTGATCGTCGACGAGGCGTACCACGAGTTCGCCCACGACGGCACGCCCAGCGCCCTCGCGCTGCTGCCGGGCCGGGAACGGCTGATCGTCTCGCGCACCATGAGCAAGGCCTTCGCCCTCGCCGGCGCCCGGATTGGCTACATGGCGGCAGCACCCGAGGTGACGGACGCCCTGCGCCTGGTCCGGCTCCCGTACCACCTCTCGGCCATCACCCAGGCGACAGCCCTGGCCGCCCTGCAGCACCGGGTCGCGCTGATGGCCGACGTTGAGGACATCAAGCGCCAGCGCGACAGGATCGTGTCCGAGCTGCAGCGCATGGGCCTCAAGCCGGCGCCCTCCGACTCGAACTACGTCTTCTTCGGCGGCCTGGATAATTCCCACGAGGTCTGGCAGGGCCTGCTCGATGCCGGTGTGCTGATCCGCGACGTTGGCATTCCCGGGCACCTGCGCGTCACCGCCGGAACTGAGACGGAAACCACAGCGTTCCTCGAAGCCCTCGAACGGATCCTGGCCGGCCGGGCCGTGCAGCCCGCCTAGACTTAACACAGGACATCCACCCTGCCTGATCGCCGGGCACCGTCGTCATCCAAAGGACACCCACAATGAGCAACACCGGATCAACAGCTGGCGAGGGCCGGACCGCACGCATGGAACGGACCACCAGCGAATCATCCGTGCTGGTCGAGATTAACCTGGACGGCACGGGCGTCTCGGACATCAGCACCTCGGTCCCGTTCTACGACCACATGCTGACGGCGCTGAGCAAGCACTCCCTGATCGACATGACGATCAAGGCCACCGGCGATACGCACATTGATGTCCACCACACGGTCGAGGATGTGGCCATCACCTTCGGCGAGGTCCTGCGCACCGCGCTCGGCAACAAGGCCGGTATCCGCCGCTTCGGGGAAGCCACGGTTCCCCTCGACGAGGCCCTCGCGCAGGCCGTCGTCGACGTCTCCGGCCGCCCGTACCTCGTGCACGGCGGCGAGCCTGCCGGCCAGGAATACCACCTGATCGGCGGACACTTCACCGGTTCCCTGACCCGCCACGTCTTCGAGGCGATCACCCTGCACGCCGGAATCTGCCTGCACATGAACGTCACCGCCGGACGGGACCCGCACCACATTGTCGAGGCCCAGTTCAAGGCCTTCGCCCGCGCCCTTCGCGCCGCCGTCGAGCCGGATCCCCGCGTCAAGGGCATCCCGTCAACCAAGGGTGCGCTGTGACCGGCAAGGTCCTGAAAGACGGCGCCATCATCAACCCCGACGCCGGCAGGAAGCCGGCGTCGGCCGCCGGCAAGCCCACCGTTACGGTCCTCGACTACGGCTCCGGCAACGTCCGTTCCGCCGTGCGCGCCCTCGAACGCGCCGGTGCCGAGGTGATCCTCAGCTCCAGGCCGGAGGATGTGCTCAACGCCGATGGCCTCGTGGTCCCCGGCGTCGGAGCGTTCGAAACGGTGATGCGCGAGCTCAAAGCCGTCGACGCCATCCGCATGATCGGCCGCCGCGTCGCCGGAGGCCGCCCCGTGCTGGCCATCTGCGTGGGCCTCCAGGTCCTCTTCGAGGCCGGCGTCGAGCACGGCACCGAAGCCGAAGGCATGGGGGAGTGGCCCGGAAAGGTCGAGCTCCTTCCCGCCGACGTTGTCCCGCACATGGGCTGGAACACCGTGTCCGTCCCGGCGGGGTCCAGGCTGTTCGCCGGTGTCGAGGAGGAGCGTTTCTACTTCGTGCACTCCTACGGGGTCCAGCAGTGGGACTTCGACGTCATCCAGCCCCGGATGACGGCGCCGCTGGTCACCTGGTCGGAGCACGGTGCCCCGTTCATCGCGGCCGTCGAAAACGGCCCGCTGTGCGCCACGCAGTTCCACCCCGAGAAGTCCGGCGACGCCGGCGCGCGCCTGCTGCGCAACTGGGTGGAGGGCCTGCGGGACCGTTCCGGGACAGCGGCAGCCCAAAGTTCAGAAGACACTGCAGCCGCCGCCGGCACTCCCGCCGCCCCGGAAGCCGGGACCGCCTAGATGTGGTCCATCGTGCTGATGGGGCTCGCCGGCCTGCTGGTCGGCGGAGCGCTGTCCTTCCGCCAGCAGAAGAGCCCCCGCTGGGTCCAGGTCGTGTTCTACGTCCTGGCCGGGATGGCGCTGCTCGCCGCCTACCTCCTGACGCTTTCCACTTCCTGACGCTTCCCGCCGCCTGACGCCCGGCTGCGCCCCCGACCACCTGCCGACCCTGTAAAGCTGAGGATCCACGATGACCCCCGAAACCCCGCTGCCTGTGCTGGAGCTGCTGCCCGCCGTCGACGTCGTCAACGGCCAGGCGGTCCGCCTCGTCCAGGGCGAGGCCGGCAGCGAAACAAGCTACGGCACCCCCCTGGAAGCCGCGCTGAACTGGCAGCAGCAGGGGGCGGAATGGGTCCACCTCGTCGACCTCGACGCCGCCTTCGGCCGGGGCTCCAACGCCGAACTGCTCCGCGAAGTGGTCGGCCGGCTCGACATCAAGGTGGAACTCTCCGGCGGCCTGCGCGACGACGAGTCGCTCGAGAAGGCCCTCGAGCTCGGCGTCGCCCGCGTGAACCTCGGCACCGCGGCCCTGGAAAACCCGGAGTGGACGGCCCGGGTGATCGAGCGCTTCGGCGACAGGATCGCCGTCGGGCTGGACGTCCGGGGCACCACACTGGCCGGCCGCGGATGGACCAAGGAGGGCGGTGACCTCTGGGACGTCCTCGGACGCCTCGAGGAGGCAGGCTGTGCCCGCTACGTCGTCACCGACGTCACCAAGGACGGCACCCTCCAGGGTCCCAACGTCGAACTGCTGCGCCAGATGGTGGAGAAAACCGGCAAACCGGTGGTCGCCTCCGGGGGGATCTCGAGCCTGGAGGACCTCTTGGTCCTGCGCTCCCTCGTGCCGCTCGGGGTCGAGGGCGCCATCGTCGGCAAGGCCCTCTACAACGGCAACTTCACGCTGCCCGAGGCCCTCGACGTCGCCGGCCGGCGCTAGCGGACCGCCAGCATGGAGCACCGGCCCGCGGGCGAGCCCGCAGCTGACCTTCCCGCCCCGTCACGGCCGCTGCCCGGGCACATCGCGGCTGCCCTGGCCGGCGCGGGCGGAGCGACGGACTCGGCGGGCCAGCCCTGGGCCGGGCGCAGCCTGTCCGGCGACAGCGCCAGGATCCACAATTTCGAGGACGACGACGGCGCGGCGGACCCCGGCTACCTCGCGGCGCTGGCGGCCCTCGCTGCCGGCGACGGCGACGAGGCCGCGGTGGTGGCCGCCCTGGCGACGGCGCGGGTCTTTGTGCCGATCCTGGCCACCCTCGCCGACGAAGGCGACGGTGCCGGCGGCCTGCACGCCGACAAACAGGCGGACATGGCCCTCGTGACGCTCAAGGCCCCGGACGGGCGGACGGCGATGCCCGTGTTCACCTCGGCCGCTTCGCTGCAGGCCTGGCACCCGCAGGCCCGCCCGGTCGCCGTTTACGCTGCCCGCGCGGCACTCTCCGCGGTCGCCGAGAACGCCGAACTGCTCGTGCTGGACCCGGGCTCCGCGGTGACCTTCGTGGTGCGCCGGCCCGCCGTGTGGGCCCTTGCCCGGCAGCGGGACTGGACGCCGTCGTACGCTGACCCCGAGCTCGCCCGGAGCCTCGGCGAGGCCGCGGTTGGCTTTCCCGCGGTCCGCCGTGTTGAAATTCATCCAGGCGGCGGAGTTGCCTCGCGTGCGGCCGACGGGACGACGCTCCCGGGCGGGGGCTCCGGCCCGGAACTGCGTGTCATGCTCTACCTTGAAGACGGGCTCGACGCCGCCGGCGTCCAGTCCATCGTGTCCGGCCTCAACAGTGCCTGGGCGCGGAATGAAGTATTTGCTGAGCGGGTTGACTCGATCGAAGTCAAATTGCAGCGCGCAGCACAGTAGCTGACGGCCAGCGGGGGAGATCCTGGTGCTGCCGGGGGCAGTATCAGAAGGAGGTAGTCCGTGAACTTCGCTCTCTACCGGGAGCTGCTCGCCGTCCGGCCGATCAGGCGGCTCCTGCTGGTCGGGATGGTTGCCCGCATACCGCACTCCGCGGCCGGGGTCCTGCTGACCCTGCACATCGTCCTCACCCTCGGGCAGGGCTACGCCGCGGCCGGGGCGGCGGCTGCCGTGATGACCATCGGCATTGCCGTCGGCGCACCCTGGCGCGGCCGGCGCGTTGATACCGTCGGGCTGCGGCGGGCCCTCATTCCCTCGGTCATTTCAGAGGCTGTCATCTGGTCGGTGGTGCCGCACGTCTCCTACGAGCTGCTCCTGCCGCTGGTCTTTGTCGGCGGCCTGCTGACCCTGCCGATCTTCAGCGTTGTCCGCCAGTCCCTCGGCGTCCTGGCCACGGGGGAGCAGCGGCGCACTGCGTTTGCCCTGGACGCCATTTCCACCGAACTGGTCTTTATGATCGGCCCCGCGGCGGGGGCCCTCGTGGCGACCGCCGGACTCTCGGTGCTCGGGCTGACCATTGTCGGGGTCGCCACGTCGGTGTCCGGGCTCTTCCTGATGTGGTTCAACCCGCCGACCCGCAGCGCCGAGTCCGACGCCCAGTCCGGCGCCGCGTTCGAGGCAAGCCAGCAGGAAGCCGCCGAGGTAGCCGTTGTCGCCGCTGCCCCGGCCCATCTGCAGGAGGCTGCCGCGGAGTTCGCCCCACTGGCCGCCGCCGGGGACAGGCGGCTGGAGCGGGCCGGGCTGCGGCATAAAGTCATCCACAATTTCCTCTGGTTCACCCCCGCGGTGGCCGCCGTCTTCGCGGTCGCCGCCGGGGCCGGCATGGTCCTCAGCGGCACCGACGTCGGGATCGTTGCGGCTCTCGAAACCGGCGGCCACCAGGCCGAGATCGGTCTGGTCTTCCTCTTCTGGTGCGGGGCCTCGGTGGTCGGCGGCGTCATCTACGGCGCCATGCACCGGCCCATCTCGCCGATCCTGCTGCTGCTGGGAATGTCCGCGCTGAGCATTCCGATGGCTTTCGCCCGGGATACCTGGACTCTCAGCCTGCTCGCGCTTTTGCCGGGGCTGCTGTGCGCCCCGGTGCTGTCGGCAGCCTCGGAGAAGGTCGCCGAACTCGTCGACGAGCGCCGCCGCGGCGAGGCCATGGGCTGGTACGGTTCGGCGCTCACCGGCGGCGTCGCGCTCGGCGCGCCGCTCGCCGGCGTGTTCATCGACGGCGTTGGTCCCTCGGCCGGGTTCGTGGCCGTGGGGGTGGGCGGCGTCGCGCTGTGCCTGCTGGGGCTGGTGCTGCAGCACCGCCGCCGGCGGCGCCTCGCCGCAGCCTGAGGCGGCCGGCTCCGCACCGGCGCGGGCATAAGCACCGGCGTGACACCTGGGCCCCGCACGTACAGGCCCCAAACGACGGGCCTCAAACGACAGCGGCGGGCGGACCGATGTGGTCCGCCCGCCGCCGCGTTGCCGCTGGAATGCTCTGTACTTAGATGAGCTCTGTGCTCAGTTGAACGGTGCCTAGTTGACCGGGCCGGTGTACTTCTCGCCCGGGCCCTTGCCCGGCGCGTCCGGGATGATGGATTCCTCGCGGAAGGCCAGCTGCAGGGACCGCAGCCCGTCGCGCAACGGTCCGGCGTGCTGAGAGCCAATCTCCGGAGCGGCTGCGGTGACCAGGCCGGCGAGGGCCGTGATCAGCTTGCGGGCCTCGTCCAGGTCCTTGAGCTCCTCGGCGTTCTCCTCGGCTGCGAGGCCAAGCTTCACGGCGGCGGCGCTCATCAGGTGGACGGCGGCGGTGGTGATGACCTCGATTGCGGGCACCTCGGAGATGTCGCGGATCTGCTGTGAGACGTCGCCCTCGGCGCTGGCTGGCTCGTAAACGTGTGAATTACTGTCTGAAGTGCTCATGCTGGTAAGCTTGTCACAGACCGACTGATTGTCGTTATTTCGCTCCAGTTCTACTGTGTTTCAGTTTCCACTGACTTCCAGTAATCCTGCAGCGGCATGGCAGCCGAAGCCCGTCCGCAACCGACATGCCCGTCATGCAGGTGCGCCGGACGGGATTTCTTCTGTAGAATCGACTTTCAGTTTGCAAGCGGAGTTCTCTCCCACCCGCGTCAACCGCTCTCCTTCGGGAAGCTTCGCAAGAAGCCAGGTTGCCGGGTACCTGGTCGGGCATTCGTCCCGGGCGTCAGCCCTGGCGGAATGCATGCCGCCTCACACGAGGCAGGCAGTTCCGATCTTCGAGGCCTTCGATTGCTCCGGCAATTGGGGGCCTTCTCTTTTTGCCGGTGGAAGACCCTTCACGAACACAGGAGCCTTAACATTAGCGAGCCAAGAATCAATGAGCGTATCCGCGTCCCCGAGGTGCGGCTGGTCGGCCCTGCAGGCGAGCAAGTAGGCGTTGTCCGAATTGAGGATGCCCTGCGTTTGGCTGCCGAGTCCGATCTTGATCTCGTTGAAGTTGCACCGCAGGCCAAGCCTCCGGTGTGCAAGCTGATGGACTTCGGCAAGTACAAGTACGAAGCCGCAGTCAAGGCGCGCGAAGCCCGGAAGAACCAGACCAACACGGTCCTGAAGGAAATCCGCTTCCGCCTGAAGATCGACACCCACGACTACGAGACGAAGCGCGGCCATGCGCTCCGCTTCCTCGGCGCCGGTGACAAGGTCAAGGCCATGATCCAGTTCCGCGGCCGTGAGCAGCAGCGCCCCGAGATGGGCATCCGCCTGCTCCAGCGCTTCGCGGACGACGTCGCCGAAGTTGGCGTCGTGGAGTCCAGCCCGCGGATCGATGGCCGCAACATGGTCATGGTGGTCGGCCCCCTGAAGAACAAGGCCGAAGCCAAGGCGGAGGCCCGCCGCGCATCGCAGCGTGCGGATGCCAAGGCCGAAAACGAGGCCAAGGCGTCGGGTGACTTCCGCGTCGAGACGTCCGGCCCCGAGGCGCCCCTGACGCAGTCGCTCGCCGATCTGCTGCCGGAGGGCTACCAGGTCCGGACCGAGGCACCCAAGGCTGAGGTAACCGCAACCGAGGCTCCGGCTGAGGAAGCCGCTCCCGCCGTCGAGGCTCCGGCTGAAAAGGCCGGGAAGGTTGACGTTGCGGAGGCCCCGGCCGCCGAGACCAAGGTCGAGGAAGCCCCGGCAGAGAAGGCTCCCGTCCGGGAAGCGCCGAAGCAGGAGGCCCCCAAGGCTCCCAGGGCCGCTCCGAAGCGCGAGGCCCCGAAGGCTGAGGTTCCCAGGGCCGCCGCCAGGCCGGCAGCAGCCAAGGCGCCCGCAGCGCCCGGGCCCGCCGCCAAGGCTCCGGAAGCCGTGAAGGCTCCCGAGGCTGACAAGGCCGCTCCGGCGGCAGCACCGAAGCCGGTTGCTGCACCGAAGCCGGTGCCGCGTCCCGCGGCGCCGAAGCCCGCTGCACGGCCGGCTGCCCCGAAGGCCGCCGCCAAGCCGGGCACCAAGAAGACCACCTAGTTCAGGGCTGCCGGGCAGTAACGTCCGGCAGCAAGCAACCAGCATGCCGCCCGCAGGGGCGGCTGCACGAAAGACTGCAGACCCTGTCTGCGGATACGTAAGGAGATCGGTTCCCATGCCGAAGATGAAGACCCACAGTGGTGCTAAGAAGCGCTTCAAGCTGACCGGCAGCGGCAAGCTGCGCCGCCAGCAGGCCAACCGCCGCCACTACCTCGAGCACAAGTCCTCCAGGCTGACCCGCCGCCTCGCCGGCGACAAGATCGTCTTCAAGGGCGACGCCAAGGTCATCCGGAAGATGCTCGGCATCTAAGTTCCAAGTTCTCTGACTGCAGCCACCTGGCAGCAGTCAACTACCAATAAGGCTTCTCAGGCCAGCCGGTTGTTCCGGCAGTAGACGCTTGGGATCAGAATTTTCGAAGGAGTACGCACGTGGCACGTGTGAAGAGGGCGGTCAACGCCCACAAGAAGCGCCGGGTTATCCTTGAGCGCGCTAAGGGCTACCGTGGACAGCGTTCACGCCTGTACCGCAAGGCCAAAGAGCAGCTGCTGCACTCGTTTGTGTACAGCTACGGCGACCGCAAGAAGAAGAAGGGCGACTTCCGTCGCCTGTGGATCCAGCGCATCAACGCTGCATCCCGCGCCAACGGCCTGACCTACAACCGTCTGATCCAGGGCCTGAAGGCCGCTGAGATCGAGGTTGACCGCCGTATGCTGGCCGAGCTGGCCGTCTCCGACGCCAACGCGTTCGCCGCGCTGGTCAAGATCGCCAAGGACTCGCTGCCCGCCGACACGTCCGCTCCTGCTGTTCAGGCCGTTCAGGCTGAAGCTGCACCGGCCGCCGAGAAGCCGGCTGCCAAGAAGGCCGCCGCCAAGAAGCCGGCTGCCAAGAAGGTTGCCGACAAGGCTGCAGAGTAGTACCTGTCGTCGTTCGCTAACGACGTCGTTCAAGAACCGGCTGAAAAAGCTACTAAGGTTCTTATATGAACGAAACCGGGCGCCCGCAAGATGAGACACTCTCCAACCCCCGAGCCGATCGGGTCAGGAAGGTGGCACAACTTGCCGGGCGCCCGGCCCGTTTAAAGCGCAGCGAGTTCCTGGCGGAGGGCCCGCAGGCCGTCCGGGAGGCCCTGGTCCTGCACCGGAAGAGGATTGCCGCGGGGGAGCCCGGCATCGTCTATGAGGTCTACGCGAGCGAGTCCTGCCTCGACCGGCACCCGGACCTGGAGACACTTGCGGAGGGCACCACCGCCTTCCTCGCCACCGACGAAGTGCTGGCCGCGATGGCCGACACCGTCAACCCGCAGGGCATTCTCGCCGTCTGCGGTTTCCTGGACGTGAGCCTTGAGCAGGTTCTCGACGCCGGCCCCCGGCTGATCGCCGTGCTGTGCCAGGTCCGGGACCCCGGCAACGCCGGCACCGTGTTGAGGGCAGCCGACGCGGCGGGCGCGGACGCCGTGATCCTGACCGCGTCCAGTGTGGACATCTATAACCCCAAGGCAGTGCGGTCGACGGCGGGGTCCCTCTTCCATCTGCCCGTGGTGCTCGGCGCCGAAGCCGAGGAGATCGTGGCCCGCTGCAAAGAACGCGGCATCGGGGTCCTCGCCGCCGACGGGAACGGGGAACTCAACCTGGACCGGCTGCAGGACCAGAATGCCGCCCGCCGGCTGGGCGCAGCGCCCCTCGAGTCCGGGTACGCGCTGGAGAACCCGACGGCCTGGCTCTTCGGCAACGAGGCCCAGGGCCTTGCCGGGGAAGAACTCGCCCTGGCGGACCACCGGGTGGCCGTGCCCGTTTACGGGGCTGCTGAGAGCCTCAACCTCGGCACCGCGGCGACGGTCTGCCTCTACGCCAGCGCCCGCTCCCAGCAGGACGGCGCAACAAACCCGCCCGGATGATCTGCGCGCTGGTCCGCGGCTTGCGCCCGGCACCAGGGACAAAAGTACGGCGGGGGTCCACCGAAAGGTGGGCCCCCGCCGTCGTACCTGTGCAGTTACCTGGTCTTGTTGCGTCCTGTGATGGCGCCGTAGACAAGGGCAACCAGCAGGCCGCCGGCAATGGCCAGGAGCCAGGAACCGAGATTCCAGAATTCCATTTTGCCGCCGCCGAACAGCAGGTCGCCGATCCATCCGCCGATAACCGCACCGACAACACCGAGCACGAGGCTGGTCACCCAGCCGCCGCCGACCCTGCCAGGCATAACTGCCTTGACGATTGCACCTACTATGAGTCCGAGAATGATCCAGCCAAGAAAGCCCATTACTCCTCCTACATATCGTCGGCATCCAAATGGTGAATCCCGATTATGGCTTCAAGCTAACATAGGCGTGTTTGCTTGTCAGCAGGATCACACCCAATCGTTATCTCCCCCGGTGGCCTGCGGTGTTGCGGGTCGTCCAGGCCGCCCGGCGCGTCGGAGCGGTGCCGGGTGCGGTGATCCGGCGGGTCGACAGCGGGTACGGTATTTCAGGTGGGCGCAGGCAACGGCCGGTGTCCACCCCCCCGGTCGAACCCCTAAGGAGAAGCTCTTTTGGCTGCAAATGGCGGTACCAAGGCGATTGTTGCGGCGCTTGCTGCCAACCTGACCATCGCCGTCCTGAAATTCGTCGCGTATTTCCTGACGTTTTCCTCATCCATGCTGGCCGAGGCGATCCACTCGCTCGCTGACTCCGGCAACCAGATCCTGCTGCTCGTCGGGGGCAAGCGCGCCAAGCGGGCGGCGAGCCCGGAGCATCCCTTCGGTTACGGACGCGAGCGTTACATTTACGCCTTCATCGTCTCGATCGTGCTGTTCAGCGTGGGCGGCCTCTTTGCCCTGTACGAAGCGTGGGGCAAGCTCCAGCACCCGCACGCCATCGAAGGTGCGTTCTGGTGGGTCCCGCTCGCCGTGCTCGTCGGCGCCATCGTCGCCGAGTCCTTCTCGTTCCGGACCGCGATCATCGAATCCAACCACGTCCGCGGCAAGCAGAGCTGGGTGAAGTTCATCCGCAGCGCCAAGCAGCCGGAGCTGCCGGTCATTCTCCTCGAAGACTTCGGCGCCCTGGTCGGCCTGGTCTTCGCGCTCTTCGGCGTGAGCGTGACCCTGATCACCGGCAACGGCATCTGGGATGCCCTGGGTACGGCCATGATCGGCTTCCTGCTCGTGGCCATCGCCGCCGTGCTGGCCGTGGAAACCAAGTCCCTGTTGCTCGGCGAATCAGCCACCAGGGACGACGTCGCCAAGATCCGGGCGGCCATCGAGTCCGACGGCACCTCGATCATCCACCTCAAAACCCTGCACCTGGGCCCGGAGGAACTGCTGGTCGCAGCCAAGATCAGCATCGGCCGCTCAGAGACGGGCCAGGACATCGCCACAGCGATCGACGGCGCCGAGTCCCGGATCCGCGAGGCGGTGCCGATCGCACGGGTCATCTACCTCGAACCGGACGTTCAGCACGTCAGAACCCCATAGCAGACGCCAATTCTGCACCACCACGGTTTTCAGGGGCCGCTGGATTTCAGGCCGCTGGGCGGTAGCCGCACAGCGGCTACCGGACCAGCGGCCTCTTGCGTTCCACCAGTCCGCTGATGAGCGCGACGCCGAGGCCCAGAACGGCCAGCACGGCCCCGACCAGGGCCGGTGCGACGTAGCCCCACCCCCAGGCGATGACGAGGCCGCCGAGGAAGGCGCCCAACGCGTTGGCGACGTTCAGGGCCGCGTGGTTGAGCGAGGAGGCCAGGGAGGGGGCGTCCGGGGACGCATCCAGCAGCCGGGTCTGCAGCGCCGGGACCAGCAGGGCGCCGGCGGCACCGACGACGAAAACCATCACGTAGGCGGACCACGGCCAGTGCACGGCCACGGCGTAGACCACGAGCGCCACGGCAATGCCCGGCAGCACCCAGTAGATCGTTCCCATCACGGACCTGTCCGCGATCCGGCCGCCGACGATGTTGCCGGCCACCATGCCCAGCCCGTAGAGGGCCACGACCATCGGGAGCCAGGCCGCGGGAATGCCCGCAACGGAGGTCATGGTGTGGGCGATGTAGGTGTAAGTGGCGAAGAAACCGCCGAAACCGACGATGCCGATCAGGATCGCCAGCCAGACCTGGAGCCGTTTGAGGGCACCCAGTTCGCGCCGGAAGCTCGCATCGGCGTGCGGCTTCTGGAACGGCAGGAACTTCCAAAGCATCACCAGGGTGATGATGCCGATAACGCCCACCAGCAGGAACAGCAGCCGCCAGCCATACGTCTGTCCGAGCCAGGTGCCAAAAGGAACGCCGATAACGTTGGAGACGGTCAGTCCGGCCATGACCATCGAAATGGCCCAGCCCCGCCTGGTCGGTGCGACCAGGGACGCCGCGATCACGGCCGCAACGCCGAAGAAGGCCCCGTGGGGCAGTCCGGCGGCGAAGCGCGACACCAGCATGGTGCCGTAGTCGGGGGCGATGAAGGAGGTCAGGTTCGCGATGCTGAAGAACAGCATGAGTCCCAGGGCCAGGTGCTTCCGCGGCATCTTCGCACCGACGGCGGCCAGCAGCGGGGCCCCGATCACCACGCCGAGGGCGTAGGCCGAGATCAGGTGGCCTGCCTCCGGGGTGCTGATGTCCAGACCTTGCTCCACTTCCTTGAGCAGGCCCATCATGGTGAACTCTGTGGTGCCGATGCCGAATCCGCCCATGGCAAGGGAAACGATGGCAAGGGCAACATGGCGGGTGCCGGTTCTGGGCGACGGCGGGGCTTGTGTGGTGGTAGTCATTCGTCTGCTTTTCGGGAACGTTCCCAGCGGGAGCCAGGAGATGCGGCAAATTAAATCTGATGTGTGAGCTGATGGGTGTAACGGGGCAGGCACGCCCGGTATTCCGGTTACCCGCCGAAGGCGGACCCCTCCATTCTCCCCGAAGGCGGCGACGCCCGGTACTTGGCGCCCTAGACTGGGGGGCGTGACTGGACTTATCAGCGTCGTCGGCGGCGCCGTACTGGACTCCCTGGCCGAACCCGGCCGGCTGCTCGTGGCGCGGCGGACGGCGCCCCCGCACTTCGCGGGGATGTGGGAGTTTCCCGGCGGCAAGGTCGAACCCGGCGAGACGGGCGAGCAGGCCCTGCACCGTGAGCTCCTCGAGGAACTTGGCGTGAGGATCCGGCTCGGCGCCGAGCTGGAGAGCGGATCCGCCGACGGCTGGCCGCTTAACGAGCGCGCGGCGATGCGGGTGTGGTTCGCGGAACTGCTCGACGGCGTCCCCCACCCCCTCCAGGACCACGATGAGCTGCGCTGGATCAACCTCCGGGACCGCGACGAGGTGCTGGACCTGCCCTGGATCCCGGCTGACCTGCCGATCGTCAAGGCGCTGCTGGACAGGTTGCCGGCGTCGGATTCCCCGGCCGTTTCCGCGAACTGAGCTGAGCTTGGGGGCCGCCGGCGCCCCGACTCTCGCCAAAGCGTGAAGCATGGATCTACGCTGAAGCGAATCGAGAGGAGCAGCCCATGCAGGTTGGTGTCAGACGGGAGCGACGTGCAGGGGAGCGCCGGGTTGCCGCCACACCGGAGACGGTGCAGCAGCTCAGGGCCCTCGGCCTGGACGTAGCGGTAGAAAGCGGGGCGGGCGCCGAGGCCGGGTACGGGGACGCAGCCTTCGCCGCGGCGGGAGCATCCATCGTTCCGGAGCTGACCGCCGCATCACTGGATGTCCTGCTGCACGTCCGGCCGCTCGAGCCGGAGACCGCCGGCCGGCTCCGGCCCGGCACCATCACCATCGGCTTCGCCTCCCCGGGCTCGGAACTTCCCGGCGTTGGCGCCCTCGCCGCCGCAGGTGTCACCTCCTTCGCGCTGGAGCTGGTGCCGCGCATCTCCCGGGCCCAGTCCATGGACGCGCTCAGTTCCCAATCGCTGGTTTCCGGGTACCGCGCGGTCCTGGAGGCGGCCCTGCGCTACCCGCGGTTCTTCCCGCTCTTTATGACGGCCGCCGGAACGATCCCGCCCGCACGCGTGCTCATCCTGGGTGCCGGCGTCGCTGGGCTGCAGGCAATCGGCACCGCGAAACGCCTGGGGGCGCGGGTCTCCGCCAATGACATCCGCGCGGCCTCCGCCGACGAGGTCGCCTCGATGGGCGGCACGTTCATCCACCTGGATCTCGACGCTCGAACGGCGGAGGGCAGCGGCGGCTACGCCCGTGAGCTTGGCGAGGACCGGGCCAAACGCCAGCGCGCCCTGCTGGCCCCGCATGTCGCGGCGGCGGATGTCCTCATCACCACCGCGGCCATCCCCGGCCGGGCGGCACCCCTGCTGGTGACGACGGACATGGTGGCCGGCATGCGCGCCGGTTCGGTCGTCGTCGACCTGGCCGCGGAATCCGGCGGAAACGTCGAAGGAGTTCTCGCGGGCCGGGATCTCCAGGTCCCGGTGGACGGCGGATCCGTGACCCTGGTGGGCCTGCAGGACGCCGCCTCCGCGATGCCCTCCGATGCTTCCCGGCTGTTCGCCAAGAACGTCGCCAACCTGCTGGCCCTGATGACCACCGACGCCAACGTCGTTCCGGACTTCGACGACGAAGTTGTCGCCGGCGCCTGCCTGACCCACGGCGGCTCCGTGCGGCATGCCGCCACCGCCGAAGCACTGGAGGCCCTCAAATGATGGATCCGATCACGCTGCTGACCGTGGTGGTGCTCGCGGTTTTCGTAGGATTCGAGGTCGTCTCCAAGGTGACCAGCAAGCTGCATACCCCGCTGATGTCCGGTGCCAACGCCATCCACGGCATCATCCTGGTGGGCGCCATCATCGTGGCCGGGCAGGCCAGTGACCCGTGGTTGCTGACGATCGCCCTCATCGCCGTGGTGCTGGCAACCGCCAACCTGGTCGGCGGTTTCGTCGTCACGGACCGGATGCTGGAGATGTTCGGCAGCCGCAGGCCTGCCCGGCCACGCGCCGGCGAGGGTGAGGACGGCACATGAGCGTCCTCGGCCCCGGATGGACTGCCCTGTTCTACCTTGTCGCCGCCGTGTGCTTCATCCTCGCGCTGAAGGGCCTGAGCTCTCCCCGGACCGCCCGACGGGGCAATGCCATTGGAGCGGCAGGCGCCCTCGTGGCCGTGGCCACGGTGTTCCTGTCCGCGGAACTGGAGAACATCCCGCTGATTATCGCCGCGATCGCCGTCGGGTCCGCCGTGGCCGTACCGGTGGCCCGGCGCGTGCAGATGACCCAGATGCCGCAACTGGTCGCCCTGTTCAACGGGGTAGGCGGCGGCGCCGCAGCGCTGGTGGCGGTGCTGGAACTCGGCCAGAGCGAGGATCCCTGGGTGCGGCTGGCCGTGGTGTTCACCATGCTGGTCGGCGCGGTGTCCTTTGCCGGTTCGGCCGTGACGGTCGCCAAGTTGCAGGAGCTGATCAGCACCCGGCCCCTGCTTTTCCCCGGCATGCCCGTTCTGATGGGCGCCGTGGTGCTGGGGGCCGCCGCCGCCGGAGGCATCGTGGTGGCCACGGGTTCAGTCGTCTGGGCTGTGGCGCTGTTGGTGCTGGGCCTTGGGGCGGGGCTCCTGCTGGTGCTGCCCGTCGGCGGGGCCGACGTGCCGATCGTGATCTCCCTGCTCAACGCGTTCACCGGCCTCGCGGTCGCGGCGTCCGGCATTGTGCTGGGCAATGTGCTCCTGGTGGTGGCCGGCACGCTGGTCGGGGCCAGCGGCACGATCCTGACCAAGGTGATGGCGGCCGCCATGGGCCGCGGCGTGACGGGCATCATGTTCGGCGCCTTCCGGGGCGGCTCGACGGCGGGATCCACCGTGCAGAGCGACCGGCCGGTGCGCTCCGCCTCGCCCGAGGACGTCGCCGTCCAGCTCGGCTATGCGCAGCGGGTGGTGATCGTCCCCGGGTACGGACTCGCCGTGGCCCAGGGCCAGCACACCATCGCAGAGCTCGCCACGGCCCTGGCGGCCCGCGGCGTCGAGGTGGTGTTCGCCATCCACCCGGTGGCCGGGCGGATGCCGGGCCACATGAACGTCCTCCTCGCGGAAGCCAACGTTCCCTATGAGGCGCTGAAGGAGCTCGAGGAAGCCAACCCGGAGTTCCCGAACACCGACGTGGCCCTTGTGGTGGGCGCCAATGACGTGGTCAATCCTGCCGCCAAGTCCACGCCCGGGGCGCCGATCTACGGGATGCCGATCCTGGAGGTGGCCCAGGCCGGCCAGGTGGTCTTCCTCAAGCGCTCCATGCGGCCGGGTTTCGCCGGGATCGAGAACGAGCTGCTCTTTGATCCCAAGACCACGCTCCTGTTTGGTGACGCCAAGGATTCGCTCACCCGAATCCTGGGCGCAGTGAAGGCCCTGTAGAAACCGCTCTGGGAAGCACGCTAGAACAGGGTGGGCTGCGCGGCCGCGGTTGCGGACCCCGCGCTGTGGGGGAGTGCTGCCGCCTCGGGGATGCTGCCGGCCGGGTACTGCGCTTCCTCGTCCCGGGGATCACTGCTGCCGGGACCGTCGTTGAGGCCGCTGTGGCTGAAGCCCTGCGAGCCGGAGAAGCCGTGGCGGGCCTTGAAGTAGCGGATGCGTCCGGACAGCCAGGCCCGGTACTCCGTGGAGGCGTAGGAGCCGGTGCCGTACAGCCGCCGGTACTTGCCGGCGAGCTGGGGATGTTCCCGGGCGATCCACTGCATGAACCATTCCCGGGTTCCGGGCTTGAGGTACAGGGCGCCCGCCGTGACGCCGGTGGCGCCGGCCGCGGCCAGGGAGCCGAACAGGGAATCCAGGGCCTCGTCGCTGTCCGAGAGCCACGGCAGGATGGGCATGGCCATCACCCCGCACGGCAGCCCCGCTTCCCGTAGCCGGGTGATCAGCTTGAGGCGTGCTCGCGGACCGGGTGTGCCGGGCTCCACGGCTTCGGAGAGGTGCTCGTCCGTCATCGCCAGCGAGATGCCCACCCCGACGGGCACCTGGGCGGCGGCATGCTTCAGGAGCGGGATGTCCCGGGCCAGCAGCGTGCCCTTGGTCAGGATCGACAGCGGAGTGCCGGAATCGGCCAGGGCCCCGATGATGCCCGGCATGAGCTGGTAGCGGCCCTCGGCGCGCTGGTAGGGATCCGTGTTGGTGCCAAGGGCCACATGCTGCCGTTCCCAGGAGGGCTTGGCCAGTTCCCGGCGCAGGACCTCGGCGGCGTTGATCTTCACCACCACCTGGCTGTCAAAGTCCAGCCCGGCGTCGAAGTCGAGGTAGGTGTGGCTCTTCCGGGCGAAGCAGTAGACGCAGGCATGGCTGCAGCCGCGGTAAGGGTTGATGGTCCACTCGAACGGCATCCGCGAACCGGCGGCCACTTTGTTGAGCACCGATTTGGCGGTGACCTCATGAAAAGTGACGCCGGCAAACTCGGGGGTGGTCACGGAACGCACCAGCCCGATCAGGGGCAGCAGGGGATCGGTAGTCGGGGCGGACGGGGACGCGGTCCCGGCCGCAGGCGTGGTGACAGCCGCTGTGCGGCGTCCCGGGGCCTTGTCCACGGGGGCCGTGTCTGCGGGCGCCGGTTTAAGTGCTTGTGCGTCCCATCTCATGGCTCTATTCGAATGTATGTTCGATTTTAAGTCAAGGAACCGCGCCGACTTGGCGGAGTTGCACTTGTCCGAACCCCCACGGACGGCAATGTCAGAAGGCGGACAGGCTGACGAAGTATTCCTGCTGGACCGGCGCGCGGCCCAGCTTTTGCGCAGTGCGCAGCGAGGGCAGGTTTCCCGCGTGGATGTGGCCCCAGCCGGTGTCCGCCCCCGAGCGTTGACCGGCCAGGAACGATGACTGCACCGCCGGAGCCAAGCCCTTGCCACGCAGACGTTCCGTCAGGAACATCTCCAGCATGCAGACGGCACGCCTTCCATGCAGACGGCACGCCTTCCAAAGAGTGGTGAGATTGTGGCAGCCGCCAATCCTGCAAAGCCGTGGTTGTCCCGAGGCGACATCAGCAGGCCCTGGTCCGCCGCGTCCTGGAGGCCCTCCTGATCGGACTCTGACACGAACGGGGCAAGCTCCGGTGTATTGGACCGCCACCCTTGATGTTCGTGCTGGTAATCGGCGAACACTTCAGACGCCGCTTCCGGCCAGGAGATCGTCAGAGCCCCGGTCAGGTCCCGCTCGTCAGCTTGTGCTGCCACGCTAAGGGACCCGGCCATGACTGTTGCCCAGTTTTCTGCGGGGGACAGATCAGGGCCTGGCTGCTCCCAGAAGGTGAAGCCACGCACTCCAGCGCTGCGGTAGGCCTCGGCCCTGGCCTCAACGACGTCCGGTGAGGCTAGAGCGGCGAGGGATCCGACGTCGTCGATCTCTGCCTGATCTGCGTCCTCAGCGCCGTACCCGGCAGGAAGGTATTCGAGTACCGGGCAGGCGAAGGCGGCGAGCTGGTGGGCCCGCAGCCCAAAAGGGTTCATTGGTCCCCAGGCTACCCGAGCTGGTCGTTGGAGATATTCGTGCAAAAGCTCCGCCGCAAACTACAGACAGCACCCGCCGGACCCGGTGTGCCCGCGGGTATGTCCCCGGGTGCTCTCCCGCGGCCTTGTTAGGCTGGGGCGATGATTCTCCTGACAGGTTTCGAGCCCTTCGGCGGCGAAAGCACCAACCCGTCGTGGTCGGCAGCGGGGGAAGCTGCGGCCCGGCTGCGGGCCGGGGGACTCGATGCGCACGCCGTGGAGCTGCCCTGCGTCTTTGGGGACGCGGTCCGGGCGCTGGAAGCAGCGCTGGAGCAGTACCGCCCGGACCTGGTGGTCTGCGCGGGCCAGGCCGGAGGACGGTCCCGGGTCTCGCTGGAACGGATCGCGATCAACTGCGACGACGCGCGGATCCCGGACAATGCCGGCAACGCCCCCGTGGACCAGCCGGTGGTCAGCGGGGGACCGGCCGCGTACTTCAGTACCCTTCCGGTCAAGGCGGCGCTCGCGGCCCTCCTGGCGGCCGGGATCCCCGCCGAGGTATCCCAGACCGCCGGCACCTACGTCTGCAACCACCTCTTCTACGGGCTGATGCACGCCCTGCGGCTTCGGCCCGGAACCCGGGGCGGCTTCGTCCACGTTCCTTACGAGCAGGCCCAGCTGCCGCCCGGGAGCACGGAACCGGCGCTGCCGCGGGAACAGCTGGCGGAGGCGCTCGCCGTCGTCGTCCGCACCGCCCTGGCGACGACAACAGACCTCAGAATCGCCGCCGGCGCCACGCACTAGCGGCCCCGGACCCTGGCGCCCCCGGCGCCTCAGCCGAGCAGTTCCCACACGACGTTGACGGTGGCGCTGACGCTGGATTCGCCGGCTTCCACGGTGAGCGACTCCACGGCGGCGGCCCGCTGCATTTTCGCTGCCGGGATCGGTGCCGGGTAACCGGTCTGTTGCGTGAGCGAAACAACCTTGCCCAGCGAGGCCCCGGCGAGGGACGCAAAGTGCCCGGCCGTGGTGACGGCATCCTGCCAGGCGGTCTCTCGGGCCCGGGCAGTGACGGCCGCTGGATCGGCGAAACCGAGCTCCAGACCGTTGAGCCGGACATCGTTGCCGCCGGCCGCGACCGCGGCGGCGATGACGTCGGACGATGCCCCCAGCTCCCTGATCCGGACACTCAGCACGCTGGATGCCAGGTAGCCGGAGACAACCTGGCCCCGGCCCTCCTGCCAGTTCACCTCGGCGCGGACGTTCAGTCCCGACGTCGTGATGTCCTGGCCCGCCACACCGTAGCCGCGGAGTGCCGCCGTGACCGCCGCGGAGACCCGGCCCGCCTCGGCGTACGCCGCCCCGACGTCCTCCCGGCGGCACTCGACGCCGATCGAAAGGGTCAGCAGGTCCGGTGCGGCTTCCGCGCTGCCGGATCCGGTGACGGAGATGGTCCTGGGGCTGTCCCTCATGTTATGCCTCGTTCCGCTCGCGGACGGGCGGGCCCGCCCTTCCGGTGTGGTCGTCGCCGCTGTCCAGCTCCGGGTAGCCGCCGGCCTGCAGCCCGGCATGGCGTTCGAAGACGTTGCGGGTGCCCGGGTTGCCGGTCCGGGCCAGGGACCAGCCTGCCGCGAGGAAATACAGCGGCAGGAACGGCAGGCCCAGACACCAGGCGTACTGGGTGCAGTGGCGCTCCTCGTGCCCCAGCAGCACCGGGTTGGCCAGGGCTTCCGCGGGCCCGGCCCGGAAGATCACCACATTGCCGACCGTGAAGGCACCCGCGAAGGGCAGCCGCCAGCGGTACCCGGTGGCAACCAGCAGTCCCCGGGGACCGCGGCGGACGGGGGCGCGGGCGCAGCCGGCCAGCAGCAACCCCAGCGGAGTTGTTGCATTGAGTACGTTGGCCAGCTGCCGCAGCCGTTGTCCCGGCGTCATGAGGCCATGCTAGCCGGGGACCAGCCGGCGGGATACGAAGCACGAAGGATGGAGGAGGATGGGCAGAGGGGCAGGGCCCCGGATGGAGGGGGGCGGGGGTGCCCCTATGTCTTTCGTCAACTGGAACGGTCCGTTCGGGGACGCGTTCGGGCAGTTTCGGATGGTCTGCTCTCTCCCGGCAGTGAATTCCCGGGGTGGCCCTTGTGAACCGGGCAGCACCTGCCCTCTGGCGCAGTGGAGCGTGTCGGCGTAGATTCCGGCCATGGCAAAGGATCCTGTGGAGACGAATCCGGAGAATTACCGCGTGGTATTTGAGAACGATCGGGTACGTGTGCTCGAGTACACGGACAGCCCCGGTCACACGACGACGGAGCACCATCATCCCGACAGTGTGATGATTACGGCCAGCGCTTTCCGGCGCCGGCTTTCCTCGAACGGGAAGACCATTGAGGTGGACTTGCCGGCCGGCGCGGCCCGGTGGATGCCGCACCAGGACCATTCCGGAGAAAACATCGGAGAGACGGACACCCACACGTTTTTCGTTGAGCTCAAGGAAGCCGCTCCGGGTTCGTCCCGCGAACGGGTTGATCATCTGGGGCCCACCGAACCCTAGAACGCGTCGCGGAGCATGGCACAGAGGGTGTCGCAGCGACGGTGCGATGGAGGGAACCCCGAGGGAGGGGAACACCGTCACGTTCGGGCACCTGAGCCCGTTCAACTAGACTGGAGGGGAGTGCCCGCCGGAGCCATTTTGGCGAGCCCTGCCCTTTGTCAACGCGCCGGTCCCTGCACCTCCAAGGTCCTGTCCGCGGTGGCATGAACCGACTCGTAGCTAAGAACAGTAGATGACTGAAACTTTGCCGGGCGCCGGCGTCCCGAATCCCCTGGATGAAGCCGCCATCACCGCCGCCGTAGACCAGGCCGTTGCCGCCATTGCCGCCGCCTCCACGCTCGATGAACTCAAGGCAGTGCGCCTCGCGCACACCGGCGAGAAGTCCGCGCTGAGCCTCGCCAACCGTGAAATCGGCGGGTTGCCGAAGGACCAGAAGGCCGCCGCCGGCAAGCTCATGGGCTCGTCCCGCGGACGCGTCAACAAGGCGCTCGCGGACCGCACGGCCGAGCTCGAAGCCGAGAATGACGCGCGCATCCTCATCGAGGAAACCGTCGACGTCACCGCCGCCCCGCGCCGCCGTCGTGCCGGTGCACGCCACCCGCTGTCCACCCTGCAGGAACGCGTCGCGGACATCTTCGTCGGCATGGGCTGGGAGATCGCCGAAGGCCCCGAAGTCGAGTCCGAGTGGTTCAACTTCGACGCGCTGAACTTCAAGCCCGACCACCCTGCCCGCGAAATGCAGGACACCTTCTTCGTCGAGCCGCCCGAGGCCCACCTGCTGATGCGCACCCACACCTCCCCGGTGCAGGTCCGCTCCATGCTGGAACGCGACGTGCCCATCTACGTGCTGTGCCCCGGCAAGGTCTTCCGCACCGATGAGCTCGACGCCACCCACACTCCGGTGTTCCACCAGTTCGAGGGCCTGGCCATCGACAAGAAGCTCAGCATGGCGGACCTCCGCGGCACCCTGGAGCACTTCGCGCGCCAGATGTTCGGTGACGAGGCCCAGATCCGGCTGCGCCCCAACTATTTTCCGTTCACCGAGCCGTCCGCCGAGCTGGACATCTGGCACCCGGGCGCCAAGGGCGGTCCCGGCTGGATCGAATGGGGCGGCTGCGGCATGGTCAACCCCAATGTGCTCCGCGCCGCGGGCATCGATCCGGACATCTATTCAGGTTTTGCCTTCGGTATGGGCATCGAGCGGACCCTTATGTTCCGCAACGAGGTCGGCGACATGCGCGACATGATCGAGGGCGACGTACGTTTCAGCGAGCACTTCGGGATGGAGATCTAACAGTGCGTATCCCACTTTCCTGGCTGCGTGAATTCGCGCAGGTACCGGCCGGAGCAACGGCCGAAGACGTGATGGCAGACCTGGTCAAGGTCGGCTTTGAAGAAGAAGAAGTCCACCGGCCCACGGACACCCTCCAGGGACCCATCGTGGTGGGCCAGGTCCTGAGCATCGTCAAGGAACCCCAGACCAACGGCAAAACCATCAACTGGTGCCAGGTCCGGGTGGTCCCCGAAGGAGCGCAACAGAGCCTCACCGGGGAGGGCATCGACCCCTCCGGTGTCCAGGGCATCATCTGCGGCGCCCACAACTTCGTGGAAGGCGACAAGGTGGTGGTCACTCTCCCCGGCGCCGTGCTGCCCGGCGACTTCCGCATCTCCGCGCGGAAGACCTACGGCCACCTCTCCGCCGGCATGATCGCCTCCGTGCGCGAGCTCGGGATCGGCGAGGACCACGACGGCATCCTGGTGCTGTCCCGGATCGGGCTGGACCCGGAAATCGGCACCGACGCCATGGAGCTGCTCGGCCTCTACGACCAGGCCGCTGAAATCAATGTCACCCCGGACCGCGGCTACGCATTCTCCATCCGCGGTGTGGCCCGTGAATACGCCCACGCCACCGGCACGTCCTTCACGGACCCGGCGTCGAAGGTCCAGGCACCCGCGGAACTGGCCGGCGGCTACGGCGTCAAGCTCAACGACGACGCCCCGATCTACGGCAAGCCCGGCTGCGACCGCTTTGTGGCCCGCACCGTCCGCGGCGTCGACGCCACGAAGCCGACACCCCCGTGGATGACCTCCCGGCTGCGGCTCGCCGGCATCCGCTCGATCTCGCTGCCCGTGGACATCTCGAACTACGTCATGCTCGAACTCGGCCAGCCCATCCACTGCTACGACCTGGACACGCTGTCCGGCGACATCGTGGTCCGCCGCGCCGTGGCCGGGGAAAAGATCACCACGCTGGACGCCAGGGAACGCGTGCTCGACGTCGAGGACCTCCTCATCACCGACGGTTCCGGTGCGATCGGCATTGCCGGCGTGATGGGCGGCGCCGCCACCGAGGTCTCGGACGCCACCACGAACGTCCTTGTTGAGGCCGCGCACTTCGACGAAGTGTCCATCGCGCGCTCCCGCCGCCGCCACAAGCTCCCGTCCGAGGCTTCCAAGCGCTTCGAACGCGGCGTCGACTGGCAGGTGGCCGGCGTGGCCGCCCAGCGGGTCGTGGACCTCCTGGTCGAGCTCGCCGGCGGCACCGCCGTGGCCGAGGGGACCGACGCCGGAACAGCACCGGACGCCGTCACGGTCGAACTGCCCGCAGGCTTCGCCGCGGAACGGATTGGCATCGACTTCACCGAGGCCCAGATCCTCACCTCGCTCGAGGACCTGGGCGCCGTCGTCGCGAAGAACGACGGCGGGTACCTCGTGACGGCCCCGAGCTGGCGCAACGACCTGGAAACCAAGGAAGACCTCTCCGAGGAGATCGCCCGGCTGGTCGGCTACGACCAGATCCCCGCATCCCTTCCGGTGGCGCCGCCGGGCCGCGGGCTGACCCGCGTCCAGCAGCAGCGCCGCCGCCTGGTGCAGGCCCTGGCCGCGTCAGGCCTCACCGAGGTCCTCGCGTACCCGTTCGTCTCCAAGGCCGCCAATGACGCCTTCGGCGTGCCCACGGAAGGATCGCCGCGCAAGGCGCTCAAACTCGCCAACCCGATCAGCGAGGAGCAGGGCTACCTGCGCACCTCGATCCTGCCGGGCCTGATCGAGGTCGCCAAGCGCAACCACTCGCGCGGTTTCCGCGACCTGGCCCTGTTCGAGGCCGGGCTGGTATTCCTGCCGGGCGACACCCTCGGCACCGCCTCGATTCCGCCGCTTGGCATCAGGCCCAGCGACGAGGTGCTGGACGGCCTGTACGACGGCGTCCCGGACCAGCCGCTGTACCTTGCCGCCGTGCTCACCGGACATGATGCACCGGCCGCCGCCGGCCACGCGCCCCGGGCATGGGACTGGGCGGATGCCCTGGACATCGCCCGGATCGCCGGCGAGGTGCTCGGCGTCGAGATCGTCATCAGCCAGGGCCGGCACCAGGCCTTCCACCCGGGACGGACCGCGCAGCTGGCGCTCCGCACCGGCGAGGTCCTGGGCCATGCCGGCGAGCTGCACCCGAAGCTGCTGGCCGCCCACGATATGCCGGCACGGTCCGTGGCGCTCGAATTCAACGCCGATGCCCTCTTCGGGGCCGCCGCCGACGTGATCGTCGCCCGGCACATCTCCACCTACCCGGTGGCCACCCAGGACGTCGCCCTGGTGGTGCCCCGGGAGGTTCCGGCGGATGAGGTGCTCAGTGCCCTGCGCGAAGGCGCCGGAGAGCTGCTCGAAGACGTCGCACTCTTCGACGAGTACGCGGGCAAGGGTATCGAGGACGGCAAAAAGTCGCTGGCCTTCAGCCTGCGCTTCCGGGCCACAGACCGGACGCTGACCGCCGACGAGGCATCCGCCGCCCGCGAAGGCGCCGTGGCGGTCGCCCACGAGCGCTTCGGAGCAGTCCAACGCTAGAACACGGGGGGCACAGCGGAACACTCGCCGTCGCCGGAATCACCGTCCGGTCCGTTCGTCTTGCCGACGTCGGACCGGACGGTGAGGCGTTCCTTGCTCCGGCGGAACGCGCACGCGCCGCAGGCATCACGGACCCGGCAACCCGGCGGGACTTCCTGGCCGCCCGGATCGCGCTGCGGGATTTCGCTGCCGGGATTCTGGACGTGCGACCCGGGGACCTGACGGCCGCCTACTCCTGCCCGGACTGCGGAACGGGACCGGGGCTTGACCACGGCCGGCCCGGCTATCTGCTGCACGATGCGCCAGCCGGCCTCATCCTGAGCCTGTCCCGCAGCCGCGGCTGGGCCCTGCTGGCCGCAGGCTCGGTCCGGGCCCACGGGGCAGCGGTCGGCATCGACCTGGAGCACAGCTCCGGCGTCGTGTTCCCCGGGTTCGACGACGTGGCCCTCACCCCCGCGGAACGGCAGCTGCTCGCGGCCCTGGCGCCGGACCAGGCGACGCACTGGCGGACAGCCGCCTGGGCCCGCAAGGAAGCACTGCTCAAGGCCCGCGGCACCGGACTGCGGATCGAGCCGGCCTCGGTGGAGGCGTTCCCGGAGCCCGGTGGCATCGACGTCCTCACCGACCTGGACACCGCTGCCCTCGGCCTGCCCGCAGGCTTCGCCGCCGCACTGGCCGTCTTTGGCGCTGCATAGCGGCTGCCGCCCCGCGGTCACTGAGCCATTGAGCCGGTATCGATATTTTTGTCGTAGCCTCCCGATATTCTGCGGGTATGGAAAGCACGGCCTGGAGTGTGGAGAGCAGGGAGGCCCTGGCGGCTGTCGCGGCGTCCGCTGCTGAGTTGGCGGCCTTCACCGGTGCTGACCACGCTGATTCTCCCGGCGCCGATCCGTTGCGGGACGCCGAAGCTGGTCCGCCGTGGGCTGATCCGTTGCGGGATCTGGCGGATGCTTGCCTGGACGGGCTCGCCGGGGTGGCGCGGCTGGAGGCCCGGACCGCGGCACTGAAGGTGCGGCTCGCCGCCGAGTACGTGCAGGCAACCACGGCACTGGCGCCGCCGGCAGTCTCCGCGCAGGACCACACGGTCCAGGAGCTGGCCGTGACCGCGGAGGTCGCCTGTGTCCTGACCGTCAGCGAACGCACCGCCAGCGCCCTGCTGTGCGAGTGCCAGGCACTGACGACTTCGCTGCCGCTGACCCTGGCGGCGCTGCAGGCCGGGACGATCTCCTGGGCCCATGCCCGGATCATCGTGGACGAATCCACGAACCTGGATCCGGCCGGGGCGGCGGCGCTGGAGGCGCACTTCCTGGACCCCGGCGCACCGAACCCGGCCCGCGGGTGCCCGGCCGGGGACCTCGTCCCGGGACGGTTCCGCACCAAGGCACGCACCTGGCGCGAACGCCATCACCCGGTCAGTATCGAGACACGCCACACCAAGTGTGCCGCGGACCGGCGGGTGGAGTTCGTTCCGGACCGGGACGGCATGGCCTGGCTCAACACCTACCTCCCGGCCGGCACCGCCGCGGGGATCTGGGAACGGAGCACCGCCGCCGCCCGTGCCCTCCAGGGCCCGGACGAGGCCCGGACCCTGTCCCAGCTCCGCGCCGATGTTGCCGCCACCTGGCTCCTCACCGGTGGGACCGGCACTGGGGGAGAGGGCGTGTACGGGGGTGTGCCGTCGCCGCGGGCGCAGGTCCTGATCACCGTCCCGGTGATGTCGCTGCTCGGCGCCGGGGAGGAACCGGCCGTCCTGGACGGGCACGGGCCGATCCCGCCGTCCATGGCCCGCCGACTGGTCGCCGGCGGCGCCGGGTCCTTTTACCGGGTCCTGACCGACCCCCGCGACGGGGCGCCGCTGGAAATCGGCCGGACCAGCTACCGCCTCACCACGGCTATGCGCCGCTGGCTGAGCCTGCGCGACGGCCGATGTCCCTTCCCTGGCTGCAGCAACCACTCGTTGGACAACGACGCGGACCATCTCCTGGCCTGGGCCGACGGCGGCACCACCGGGATCTCCAACCTCGGACAGCCGTGCCCGAAACACCACCGGCTCAAACACGGCTCGGCCTGGACACCGGCCGGGGCCAGCAACGACAAACCGCCCGGGTGGACCTCCCCGACGGGGCGGTACTATCCCAGCGAACAGCAGGACTGGGAACCACCCGACTGGCCGCACCATTTCCCGGCCACCGGCACACGTACTGACCCGGGCCTGCCCGCGGATTCAGTGTGGGATCCCAACCTGGAACTGCGCCCGGACCCCGGCCGGGATCCCAACCTGGAACTGCGCCCGGACCCCTTCCCCGTCTGGTACGACTTCACGGCCGCGTGATCGATTCCGCGCAGAAAGGACCCATCCGTCGGGACGGCACTGCGCAGCGTGGTCCCAGCATGCCAAATCCGTCAGGAACCGTTCAGGGGAGCACCTGCTTATCAGCCGCTGAGCGGCAGCGGCGGCAGGGCCTCCTGGTACAGCCACGGGTGCAGCAGTGCCTCCGTGTCGAGGCCGGTCGCGTGGTCCGCGGTGAGGATGAACTGCGGCGTCGAGACGGAGCCATACCGGTTCTGGCTGGTCCATTCATGCAGCAGGGAGAAGAACGCCAGGTCGCCGCAGCGCAGCCGCAGGGCATGCAGCGCCAGGGCGCCGCGCTTGTACACCCGGTCATCGAACATCAGCTCCGGCCCGGGGTCGCCCACAAGCAGGTCCTGCCTGCCGATGTTCAGCTTCCGCCACGCGCTGGCGGCCCGGCGCGCGATCGTCATCACGCCGGCCTCCTCGGACCAGATCCATTCCGCGTAGCAGGCAAATCCCTCGTGCAGCCAGATGTCTTTCCACGAGGCCACCGTCAGCGAGTTGCCAAACCACTGGTGGGACAACTCGTGGGCGATGAGCCGCTGGGACTCCCAGTCCTGCTTCAGATGGTTGGGGCCGAAGATGGACAGGCTCTGCGCCTCCAGCGGGATCTCCAGCTCGTCGCCCGCCACCACGGCCGTGTACTCAGCGAAAGGGTACGGGCCGAAGCAGTCGATGAAAGTGCGCATCATCCGGGGCTGCCGCGCCAGTCCCGCCCGGGCCGCGTCCGCCAGCGCAGACGGGACGGCCGCGTACTGGGGCACCTGCGTGGCAGCGCTGACGGGGTTGAGGGCCAGGAGTTCGTAGCGGCCGATCTGGACGGTGGCGAGGTACGTGGCCATGGGCTCGGATTGCTCATAGACCCAGGTCTCGCGGCTGGACCGGCTGGTGCGGGCGATCAGGATCCCGTTGCATACGGCCCGGTAGTTCGCATCCGTGGTCACCGAGATCCGGTAACTGGCTTTGTCGAGCGGGTGGTCATTGCAGGGAAACCAGGACGGTGCACCGTTCGGCTGGCCCGCCACGAGGACACCGTCGGTCAGCTCCTCCCAGCCCACTTCGCCCCATAAGCCGCGGCGGGGAGTGGGGTTGCCCTCGTAGCGGATGTCCAGGGTGAATTCCTCACCGGGCAGCAGGGCGGCATCGGGGACGATGACGAGCTGGTCGGCGCGCTGGCTGAACTTCCGCACCCGCCGCCCGCTGAGCTGTACCTTGGTGGCACGGAGCCCGGTCAGGTCCAGTACGATGGCCGACGTCGGGCGTTGCGTCACGGCATGCACCAAAGCACGCCCGTTCAGGCGGTTGCTGCTGAGCTTGTAATCCAGCTCGAGTTCATAGCGGGTCACCCTATAGGCATCCGTGCCATGACCCGGCAGGTAAGGATCGGGGGAGACTGCCGCTTCGTCCGCGGACAGGCCGCTGCCGGCGCCCGCGGCGGCCGCCGAACTCAGGGGAATGGAACTCATCAAACCGGCTCTCGGGATTGCAGGTGCAGGACGAACGGTGCGGGGCTACTTCGGCTTTGGGGCCGGCACCGCCGGCCCGCCCCACGGGCTCACCGGATTCCCCATCCAGTAGCTCGCGGCGGGCACTGTCTCACCCCGCATCACCAGTGATGCCGGTCCCACGGTGCCGCCCGTGCCAATCCGGGCCTGCGGGAGGATGACTCCGTGCGGTCCCATCGTTGCCCCGTCATCGAGCGTAACAGTGTCGATGCTCATGACGCGGTCGTGGAAGAGATGGGTCTGGACCACGCAGCCGCGGTTGACCGTGGAATTCCGGCCCAGGGTCACAAGGTCCGCCTCAGGAAGCCAGTAGCTTTCGCACCACGTGCCCGTGCCGATCTTTGCGCCGAGGGCCCGCAGCCACCAGACCAGGGCCGGGGTCCCGGTGGCCGAGCGTGCGAACCAGGGCGCGCTGACCATTTCGATGAACGTGTCCACGACCTCGTTGCGCCAGATGAAGGAGCTCCACAGCGGATGTTCTCCGGGCCGGATGCGCCCTACCAGCAGCCATTTCGCCATCACGGCGCTGCCCGCCGCCGCGGCGCCGGCGAACAGGATCACGACGCCGCCCAGAAGTGCCGCGATGCCGTAGTTGAACACCGTAGCGAGCCAGTCGAAGGCAAGGAGGACGCCGGCGGCGACCGCGACCGTCGCCACGACGGGGACAAAGCGGCAGATCTCCCACAGCGCGCGGGCAATCTTGAGCTTCAGCGGCGGCTCGTAGGTCCTCGTGTCGTCGGAGGCGATGGCGGTGCGCCGAAGCCGGACCGGCGGGCTGCCCAGCCAGGACGTCCCGGACTTCGCCTTCGAGGGGGTCGCCGAGAGCACCGCCACGAGGGAGTTCTTGGGCACGCTGCGGCCGGCCGCGGTCATGCCGGAGTTGCCCAGGAAGGAGCGTTTGCCGATCTTGGCAGGGGCGATCCGCAACCAGCCGCCGTCGAGCTCGTAGGAGGCCACCATCGTGTCGTCGGCCAGGAAGGCGCCTTCGCCCACGGTGGTCATCTTGGGGATCAGCAGGACCGTGGAAGCCTCCACGTTCTTGCCGATCCTGGCGCCCAGCAGGCGCAGCCAGACGGGCGTGAAGAGACTGGCGTAAATGGGGAAGAGCAGGTCACGGGCCAGGTCCAGGACCCGTTCGGTGGCCCAGACCTGCCAGCCGATCCGGCTCCGCACCCGGTAGTACCCTTCCGCCAGCCCCAGCCCGAGGAGCCGGGTGGTGAGCAGGATCAGCACGAGGTTGGACAGGAACCAGACCAGGGCCGCCAGCGGCAGGGACAGCAGGAGCTGCGGCAGCGCGGCGGTCAGCGAGGCGCTGCCCCGGATGAAGACAAAGACCACGAGGGTCGCGGCGGCGGCCGAAAAGTAGGGAATCATGGCCAGGGCGGCCGAAGCGGTGGCGAAGCCGGCAAACCAGAGCCGGCCGATCAGCCGGTTTTCCGGGGGAGTTTCCGGCAAGGTGTGTTTGGCCTTGCCGCGCCGCTCGGCCGGGGACCCGGCAACGAGTTGCCCGGCCTTCACCTTGCCCAGCACGGCCGAGCCGGGTTCCACCCTGGCTCCGGCGCCGATCGTGGCGCCGGGCATCAGGGTGCTGCGGGCGCCGACAGTTGCGCCGGGCCCGATACGGATGGCACCGATGTGGACGATGTCGCCGTCGATCCACCAGCCGGACAGATCGACCTCGGGCTCGACGTTGCAGCCGCTGCCGAGAGAGAGCAGGCCGGTGACGGGCGGCAGCGAGTGGAGCTGGACGTCGTCGCCGATCTTCGCCCCGAGGGCCCGGGCGTAGTACGGCACCCACGGGGCGCTGGCCAGGCTCACCGCGCCGGCCAGGTCCTGGATCTGCTCCGCCAGCCAGAGGCGCAGGTGCACCCGGCCGGACCGCGGGTACGTACCCGGCACCACCTTGCGCAGCAGCAGCCGCGCGGCGGCGATGGAGATCAGCATCCGGCCCGCAGGACTGACGAACACGAGCCAGGAGACGCCCACCCACCACCACGAGACCGTGGGCGCCGCCGTGAAGCCGGCAAGGGATGCGAGCAGGTTGTTCCCCGCCATCAGGTACGTCAGCCAGCGCATGCCGACCAGGATGTGCAGCGGAACGCCCATCAGGGTCTGGAAGACCTGTGACTTGCGGGCCGTGGGCCGGACCGTGCGTTCCGGGGCCGGGCCCGCCCCGCCCTCGGGCAGCGACTGGCGTGCGGTGTCGATGAGCGCCCCGACCCGGGGAGTGGCGTAGATGTCGGCCACCGTGATGGTGGGGTAGCGCACGCGCAGGGCGGAGACGAGCTGCGCGGCGGCGAGGGACCCGCCGCCGTAAGCGAAGAAATCAGCATCCAGGTTGGACACGGCGCTGCCGAGCACCGCGCTCCACTGCTCCACGATCCAGGCCGCATCGTCCGGGAGGTTCAGCGGGGCGGCAGCGGAGTCGGCGGCGCCGGCCCCCGCCAGCGGCCACGGCAGGGCGAGCCGGTCGACTTTTCCGCTGGTCTTGGTGGGCAGCGAATCGACCACGGTCAGGAGCGGGATCAGGGCAGCCGGCAGGCTTCCGCCGAGGAGCCCGCGGGCGGCCGCCAGGTCGAGATCCCGGCCGCCGGCGGGGGACAGGTAACCGACGAGGATCTGGTTTCCGGCCGCCGTCGTCTGCACGGTTGCGGCCGCGCCGGCCACATCGGGCAGTGCCTGCAGGGCGGCGTCGATCTCGCCCAGCTCGATCCGGCGCCCGCCCAGCTTGATCTGTTCGTCGGCGCGGCCCTGGAAGATCAGCCCCGCGGCCTCGTATCTGACCAGGTCGCCGGAGCGGTAGGCGCGCGTCCAGCCGAGTGACGGCATGGGGGCAAATTTCTCGGCGTCCTTGGCCGGGTCCAGGTACCGGGCCAGGCCGACGCCGCCGATGATCAGTTCGCCGATTTCCCCTTCGGCGACCGGCAGGGAGTCGGCGTCCACGACCGCGAGGTCCCAGCCGTCCAGCGGCAGGCCGATCCGGACCGGTCCGGGACCGCCCAGCGGCGCAGCGCAGGCGACGACGGTGGCCTCGGTGGGGCCGTAGGTGTTCCAGACCTCGCGGCCTTCGACGGCGAGCCGTTCGGCGAGGTCCGGCGGGCACGCCTCGCCACCGAAAATCAGCAGCCGGACGCTCTCCAGGGACTCCGCCGGCCACAGCGCGGCCAGGGTGGGAACGGTGGACACAATGGTGATGCCGTGGCTGATCAGCCAGGGGCCGAGGTCCATGCCGGTCCGGACCAGGGCCCGCGGCGCCGGGACCAGGCAGGCGCCGTGCCGCCAGGCAAGCCACATCTCCTCGCAGGAGGCGTCGAAGGCCACCGACAGCCCGGCCAGGACACGGTCCTGCGGGCCAGCCGGTTCGTCCTGGAGGAAGATCCGGGCCTCGGCGTCGACGAAGGCCGCCGAGGAACGGTGCTGCACTGCGACGCCCTTGGGGGTTCCGGTGGAGCCGGAGGTGAAGATGACCCAGGCGTCGTCGTCCGGGCCGGGCAGCCGCGGAGCCGGGAACGGGCGGGGCCGCTGGCCCTCCGTCACGATCTCCCCGGAGCCGCGCAACGTGCCGGCGACGCGGGCTTCGCCGAACACCAGCCTGGCGCGCTCTTCCGGGTCGTCGGCGTCCACCGGGACGTATGCCGCCCCGATGAGGAGCACCGCCAGGATGGCGATGTAGAGCTGGTTGGTGCCGGAGGGAATCCGGACGCCGATCTTGTCCCCGGCCCCCAGCCCGGCGCGGTGCAGCTCCCGCGCCTTGGCCCGGACCGCCGTCAGCAGTTGGGCATAGCTGAGCGACTGGTGGCCGTCGTCGAGGGCGGAGGCATCCGGGAAGCGCGCGGCCGTGTCCTGCAGGATGTCAACGAGCGTCCGCTCCGGCGGTGCGGCCGGCGACCCTGGAAGTTGCGCCTGGAAGACCGGGCTGACGGTGGCGAGCGCCTGCGGGAGGCCGCTGCGTTGGGGTTGCTGTTGTTGCTCAGTCACAAGGGAATCTTCTTCGGCCTAGGTGAACGGATGGTGTCCGGCGTCGCTTTGTGTTAATACTCCGCTTCTGTCCGGTCATTCGCACGCTATTTCCCCGGCGTGGTCACTGCTGCCGGGAAACAGGGATCTACGGAACCAGGATGACCTTGCCGGTGGTGCGCCGCTGCTCCAGGGCGTCGTGGGCCTGGGCCGCCTCGGCCAGGTCGTAGCGCGCGCCAATCCGGACCTTGAGGCTTCCGTTGGCCACCGCCGCGAAGAGTTCGTCCGAGCGCCAGCGGCGCTCTTGGGCGTTGCGCAGGAAATGGACGATTGTTGGCCGGGTCAGGTACAGCGAGCCCCCGGCGTTGAGCCGCTGCGGGTCGACCGGCGGCACCGGCCCGGACGCGGCACCGAAGAGCACCAGCGTGCCGCGGATGCGCAGGGCGTCGAGGGAACCGTCGAAGGTATCCTTCCCGACGCCGTCGTACACGACGTCCGCGCCGGCCCCGTCCGTCAGTTCACGCACCCTGGCGGCGAAACCGTCGTAGCGCAGCACATGGTCGGCGCCGGCCCCGCGGGCCAGCTGCTCCTTGTCGTCGGAGGAGACGGTGGTGATGACGCGCGCGCCCCGGGCCTTGAGCAGCTGGATCAGCAGGAGCCCGACTCCGCCGGCTCCGGCATGCAGCAGCACGGTGTGGCCGGGCTCGACTTTGAAGGAGGAATTGATCAGGTAGTGCGCGGTGATGCCCTGCAGCGGCAGCGCAGCGGCCGTGAAGTCGTCCACGCCGGAGGGGACCGGCAGCGCTTTGTCCTCATCGATCAGGGCGTAGCCGGCATAGCAGTTGACGCCTTCAGCCGTGGCGACCCGGTCGCCCCGGGAAAAGCCGGACACGCCGTCGCCGAGTTCCTCCACGGTGCCCGAGGCCTCCGAGCCGGGGGTGAAGGGGTATCCCACCGTGTAGCTGCCGCTGCGCTTGTAGGTGTCGATGAAGTTCACTCCGATGGCGGCGACCTTCACCAGCAGCTGGCCGGGACCCGGAACCGGGCGCTCCACCTGGGCTAGTGTGAGGACCTCGGGGCCCCCGGCCTCGCGGGCGACGATTGCATGCATCCTGTGTCTCCTTGCCTGGGCAGGAGGATCCGCCATGAATCTCCTGGCTGGATTTCCGGCCGTATGTTTCGGACTGAATATTTCCGGACTGAGTACGTCCGGGCCCGGACTTCCCGGCCCGCATCCTGCACCCATCCTAGGGACACTGGCGCCAACGATGAAGTGACGGCCGGTATCCGGCCGTCACTTCGGGTCAAACAGGAAAGTCACGGCCCGGGCGGGAGGCCTCCGCGGAACCGCGCCGCCGCTTAGTAGCGGCGGGTGACGGTGGCCATCGGGCACTCGAAGTGGCGCCCGGCCGAGAGGCCGACGTCGTTGAGGTAGCGGACGATGATGCCGTAGGACTGCATCAGCGTGGTTTCGGTGTAGGGAACCTGGTGCTTCGCGCAGAACTCGCGGACGATCACGGCGGCCTTGTCGAGCTGCGGCCGGGCCATGTCCGGGAAGAGGTGGTGCTCGGCCTGGCGGTTGAGGCCGCCGAGCAGGATGTCCATAAAGCGGCCGCCGGAGATGTTCCGGGACGTCAGGACCTGGCGGCTGAAGAAGTCCACACGGCTGTCGGCCGGCAGGACCGGCATGCCCTTGTGGTTCGGGGCGAAGGAGGCTCCCATGTAGAAACCGAAGACGGCGAGCTGGACCGCGATGAACGCGAGTGCCATGCCCCAGGGCAGGAAGGTGAAGGCGAGCACCGGGAGCAGGCTCAGGCGGACCACGAGGATCGGGATCTCAACCCAGCGGTGCGTGACCTTGGCGCGCTGGAAGATGAACTTAATCGAATCGATCTGCAGGCCCAGGCCCACGAGGAACAGGAGCGGGAAGAAGAACCAGCCCTGCTTGCGGGTGAGGAACGAAAGCCGGCCCTGCCGGGTGGCGGCGGCTTCCGGGAAGAAGGCGATGGCGCCGGTGGCGATATCCGGGTCCTTGGAGATGACATTCGGGTGGTTGTGGTGTGCGCCGTGCTTCTGCTCCCACCAGGAGTAGCTGATCCCGGCGACCGAGGTGGCCAGCAGCCGCGCGGCCCAGTCGTTGGCGCGGCGGGAGGCGAAGATCTGGCGGTGTCCGGCCTCGTGGGCCAGGAAGCTCAACTGGGTGCAAAGGATGCCCAGGGCGGCGGCGATGAGGAGCTGGAACCAGCTGTCGCCGATCACGGCGAAGCCGAACCAGGTGGCCGTCATCAGGAGGACCAGAACAAAGAACACCGTGATGTAGAAGCCGACGCGGCGTTCCAGCAGGCCTGCGGCCTTGACGGTCTTCAGGAGTTCCGAGTAGCTCAGGACAACGGCGTTGGGCTGGCGGACGCGCGATTTCGGTCGCTCCGGCATGGCAGTGGTGGGGGTCATGGAGCGCATGCCTCGTAACTGTTGCGGGCAACGCTGCGTCCGACACTCGGACTGCACGGTCTGGATCACCCTTTTGCCAAGCATACGCCTGGGCTGCGCTGCCCTCCCGAATCAGAAGGGCCTTCCGCGGGCGGAAGGTCCGGTGGAAGGCGGGGCGGAAGGTCCGTCGGGATCTTTCGGGGCCCCGTCCGGACACGAAACAGTGGATGCATAAATATCGGCATCTATGCATACTCTTGCTGTATAGTCGGTGCTATGACTATTTCTGTTGCCGTCTCCGGCGCAAGCGGTTATGCCGGCGGCGAGGTGCTGCGGCTCCTCGCCGGCCACCCTGGCGTCACGATCGGCGCCATCACGGCCCACAGCAACGCCGGTTCCAGACTAGGGGAATTGCAGCCCCATCTCCACGGTCTGGCCAGCCGCATCCTCGAAGACACGACGGTGGCGAACCTGTCCGGGCACGACGTCGTGTTCCTGGCCCTGCCGCACGGTGCCTCCGCGGAGATCGCGGCGCAACTGCCGGCCCGCACCCTCGTCATCGACGCCGGCGCCGACCACCGGCTGGAGGATGCCGCCGCCTGGGAGAAGTTCTACGGCTCCCCGCACGCAGGGACCTGGCCGTACGGGCTGCCGGAGTTTCCCGGCCAGCGCGAGGCGCTCCGCGGCGCGAAACGGATCGCCGTCCCGGGCTGCTACCCGACGTCGGCCCTGCTGGCCCTCACCCCGGGCTTCAGCAACCACCTGTTGCAGGCGGACGACGTCGTTATCGTTTCCGCCTCCGGCACCTCCGGGGCCGGCAAGGCCGCCAAAGTAAACCTGATCGGCGCCGAGGTCATGGGCTCGATGAGCCCGTACGGCGTCGGCGGCGGACACCGGCACACCCCCGAGATCGAACAGGGACTGTCCAAGGCCCTGAACGCGCCGGTCACCGTGTCCTTCACGCCCACGCTGGCCCCCATGAGCCGGGGAATCCTCACCACCGCCACGGCGAAGGTGCGGCCGGGCGTCACCGGGGAGGAACTCCGCCGCGCCTGGATGGAGGCCTACGACGACGAGCCGTTCGTGCACCTGCTGCCCGAAGGCCGCTGGCCCTCCACGAAGTCCGTGCAGGGGTCCAACCACGCCGTGATGCAGCTGGCGCTCGACGCGCACACCGGCCGCGTGATCGTCACGTGCGCCATCGACAACCTGACCAAGGGGACCGCCGGCGGAGCCGTGCAGTCCATGAACATTGCCCTCGGCCTGGCGGAAACCGCCGGCCTCGATCTGCAGGGAGTCGCACCATGAGCATCACCGTCCCCCAGGGATTCCGCGCCGCCGGAGTCACCGCCGGCCTCAAGACCTCCGGCAACCCGGACCTGGCCCTCGTGGTCAACGACGGCCCCGGGAAGGCCGCCGCGGCCGTGTTTACCTCCAACCGGGTGGCCGCAGCCCCCGTGCACTGGTCCCGCGAGGTCATCAAGGACGGACGCGTGGACGCCGTCATCCTGAACTCCGGCGGAGCCAACGCCTGCACCGGCCCGGAGGGTTTCCAGAACACGCACACCACCGCCGAGAAGACCGCCGAGGCGCTCGGCGCCTCCGCCACCGACGTCTTCGTCTGCTCCACCGGCCTGATCGGCGAGCAGCTCCCGATGGACAAGATCCTCGCCGGGATCGGCGCCGCCACGGCAGCGCTCAGCACCGACGGCGGACCCGACGCTGCCACCGCGATCATGACCACGGACTCGGTGCCCAAGCAGGCGGTCTTCACCGGTACCGATGCCGACGGCAAGGAGTTCACCATCGGCGGCATGGCCAAGGGCGCCGGCATGCTCGCACCCGGGCTCGCCACCATGCTGGTGGTCCTCACCACGGACGCGGATGTCCCGCCGGAGATGCTCGACGTTGTGCTCCGCGACGCCACCCGGGTCACCTTTGACCGGGCGGACTCGGATGGCTGCATGTCCACGAATGACACCGTGGTGCTGCTCGCCTCCGCGGCCTCCGGCGCCGTGCCCTCCGCCGGCGACTTCGGCAAGGGACTGACGCAGGTCTGTGCGGAACTGGCCCGCAAGCTGATCGGCGACGCCGAGGGCGCCAGCCACGACATCGCGATCCGCACGTTCAACGCCGCCAGCGAAAAGGACGCCGAAGTGGTCAGCCGCGCCGTCGCCCGCTCCAATCTTTTCAAGGCCGCGATCTTCGGCAAGGACCCCAACTGGGGCCGGGTGCTCTCCGCCGTCGGAACCACCGACGCCGCCTTCGAACCCGACCAGCTCAACGTGTCCATGAACGGCGTGCAGATCTGCCGCAACGGCAGCATCGGCGACGACCGCGGCCTCGTGGACCTGGAACCCCGCGAGGTCCTGGTCGACATCGACCTCCAGGCCGGCGACGCCGAGGCCACGATCTGGACCAACGACCTCACCCACGAGTACGTCCAGGAAAACAGCGCCTACTCCAGCTAGGCAGTTCCGGAAGGGACGAACGAACATGAACACCCAGACCCGCGAGACCACCTCCACGTCCGATGCCCAGGGCAAAGCCGGCACCCTGATCGAGGCCCTGCCCTGGATCCAGCGCTTTGCCGGCACCACCATGGTGATCAAGTACGGTGGCAACGCCATGGTCAATGACGAGCTCCGCCGCGCTTTCGCCGAAGACGTCGTCTTCCTGCACCACGTCGGGATCCACCCCGTGGTGGTGCACGGCGGGGGCCCGCAGATCAACGCCATGCTCAGCCGGCTCGGCATCGAATCGGAGTTCAAGGGCGGGCTGCGGGTCACCACGCCCGAGGCCATGGACGTGGTCCGCATGGTCCTCACCGGCCAGGTCGGCCGCGAGCTCGTCGGCCTGATCAACTCCCACGGCCCCTACGCCGTGGGGATGTCCGGCGAGGACGGCGGCCTGCTCCGCGCGGTCCGGACCGGCACCGTCGTGGACGGCGAAGAGGTGGACCTGGGCCTGGTCGGCGAAGTGATCGGCGTGAATCCCGAGGGAATCCTGGACATCGTCGCGGCCGGGCGGATCCCGGTGATCTCCACGGTGGCCCCGGAAATCTTCGAGGACGGCAGCGGGGATCCGGGGGCAAAGCAGGCGCAGACCACCGGCCAGGTGCTGAACGTCAACGCGGACACCGCCGCCGCGGCACTGGCCGAAGCCCTCGGCGCCTCGAAGCTGGTGATCCTCACTGACGTCGAGGGGCTCTTCGCCAACTGGCCGGACCGCTCCTCGCTGGTTTCCTCGCTCACCGTGTCGGAACTGCGGGAACTGCTGCCGCGCCTGGAGTCGGGGATGATCCCGAAGATGGAGGCCTGCCTCAAGGCCGTGGAGGGCGGCGTCGAACGCGCGCACATTGTCGACGGCAGGCTGCCGCACTCGATGCTCCTGGAAACCTTCACGACGGCGGGCATCGGCACCCAGGTCGTCCCGGACGAGGACAACAAATGAACCAGCTGGAAAAGTCCCCCGAACTCAGCGAAATCGTCGGGAACAGCGGCCCCGGCACGGGAGCCGACTGGCTCTCCCGCTACTCGTCCTCGCTGCTGGGCGTCTTCGGCACCCCGCAGCGGGTCCTGGTCCGCGGCGCCGGCTGCCTCGTCTGGGACGCCGACGGCAAGGAATACCTGGACCTCCTCGGCGGGATCGCGGTCAACGCCCTGGGCCACGCGCATCCCTTTGTCACCTCGGTGATCTCCAGCCAGCTCGCCACCCTGGGCCACGTTTCGAATTTCTTCACGAGCCCCACCCAGATCGCGCTGGCCGAGAAGCTGCTGGAGATCACCAGGGCCCCGGCCGGGTCCAAGGTGTTTTTCGCCAACTCCGGCACCGAAGCCGTCGAGGCCGCCTTCAAGCTGGCGCGGCGCAACAACGGCGCCGGCCATGCCGGAGCCGGGGAGGGTACAGCCAAGCCGCGGAACCGGATCATCGCACTTGAAGGCGCCTTCCACGGCCGCACGATGGGCGCCCTGGCGCTCACCTCGAAGGAAGCCTACCGGGCGCCGTTCGCCCCGCTGCCCGGCGGCGTCGAACACATACCCTTCGGCGACATCGATGCCCTCCGCGCCGCGGTGGACGACACCGTCGCCGCGGTCTTCCTCGAACCGATCCAGGGCGAGGCCGGGGTCCGGCCGCTGCCCGCCGGCTACTTGCGGGCGGCCCGGGAGGCCACCAGCGCGGCCGGTGCCCTGCTGATCCTGGACGAGGTCCAGACCGGCATCGGCCGCACCGGCAAGTGGCTCGCGAGCGGGGACGCCGGGATTGTCCCCGACGCCGTGACCCTCGCCAAGGGCCTCGGCGGCGGCTTCCCGATCGGCGCCCTCGTCACCTACGGCCCGGACACGTCCGCCCTGCTGACCGCCGGCCAGCACGGGACCACGTTCGGCGGCAACCCTGTCGCCACCGCCGCGGCGCTGGCCACCCTGCACGTGCTGGAAAACCAGCAGGTCCTGGGCCACGTCCGGGAGGTGGGGGAGCACCTGCGGGCCGGCCTCGCCACGGTCGACGGCGTCACCGAGGTCCGTGGCGAAGGGCTCCTGATCGGCTTCGATCTGGACGCCGACGTCGCCCCGGCCGTCGTGACCGCCGGCCTGACGGCGGGCTTCATCGTCAATAGCCCCGGCCCGCACACCATCCGCCTCGCACCGCCGCTGATCCTCACCACCGAACAGGCCGACCGCTTCCTCGCGGCCCTGCCCGCCCTGCTCCAGACCGCAAAGGACGCCCAGTGACAGCCCCTGAATTTTCGACGAGCCGGACCCGCCACTTCCTCAAGGACACGGACCTCACCCCGGCCGAGCAGGCCGAGGTCCTGGACCTCGCCGTGCGGATGAAGGCCGCCCCCTACAGCGTGCAGCCCTTCGCCGCGGAAGGCAGCGGGCGCAAGACCGTCGCCGTGATCTTCGACAAGACCTCCACCCGGACGCGGGTGTCCTTCGCCGCCGGCGTCGCCGCCATGGGCGGCAACGCGCTGATCATCAACCCGGGCGAGGCACAGATCGGCCACAAGGAATCGGTGGAGGATTCTGCCAAGGTCCTGGAGCGCATGGTGTCCACCATCGTCTGGCGCACCGGTGCCCACTCCGGGCTCGTGGCCATGGCCGAAAACTCCCGCGTGCCGGTCATCAACGCCCTGTGCGATGACTACCACCCCTGCCAGCTCCTCGCGGACCTGCTCACCGTCAAGGAACACAAGGGCGACCTGGCGGGCCTGACCATGAGCTACCTCGGCGACTCCGCCAACAACATGGCCAACTCCTACCTGCTGGCCGGCGTCACCGCCGGCATGCATGTCCGCATCGCCGGCCCGGACGGCTACCTGCCGTCCCCGGCCATCATCGCGGCGGCCGAAGACCGTGCAGCGGAGACCGGCGGCTCGGTGCTCGTCACCGTGGACGCCGTCGAGGCGTTGCTCGGCGCCGACGTCGTCGCCACCGACACCTGGGTGTCCATGGGCCAGGAGGACGAGAAGGAAGCCCGGCTGCAGCTGTTCCGCAGCTATGCCGTGGACGAGGCCGCGATGAAACTCGCGGCGCCGGACGCCGTCGTGCTGCACTGCCTGCCCGCCTACCGCGGCTACGAGATCGCGGCGGCCGTGATCGACGGCCCGCAGTCCGTCGTCTGGGACGAGGCCGAGAACCGGCTGCACGCCCAGAAGGCCCTCATGGCGTGGCTGATGCACCGCTCCGGCCTCGCCGTTGTTGAAGGACTCGGATAGTGTCCGTCCACCCCGCCCCGGCGGGGGCCAGTCCGGCCACCAAAACGGCCCGGCAGGCGCGGATCACCGCGATCCTCACCGGTGAGTCGGTCCGCTCGCAGGCCGAACTGGCGGCGCTGCTCGCGGACGACGGCGTCCAGGTCACCCAGGCCACGCTGTCCCGGGACCTGGTGGAGCTGGGCGCGGTGCGGGTGCGCGGCAAGGACGGCGTGCTCGTCTACGCGGTGCCGGGGGAGGGCGGGGAACGCGCGGCCAAGAGCGGCGTCACCCAGGAGATCCTCGACGCGCGGCTGGCCCGGCTCTGCGGGGAACTGCTGGTCAGCGCCGAAGCGTCCGCGAACATTGTGGTGCTCCGGACGCCGCCCGGTGCGGCCAACTTCCTCGCCCTGTCCATCGACCACTCCGTGATGCCCTCGATCCTCGGCACCATCGCCGGGGACGACACCGTGCTGCTGGTCACCCGCGATCCGCTCGGCGGGGCCGGCGTGGCCGCCCGCTTCCTGCAGCTCGCCGAGGAAGCCGGCACCGGCTGAGAGCGCCCGGCCTGAAGATTGGGCCTGCCACCGGGATGTGACAGGCTTTCAGTAGACAAGCTTTTACCCCGAATATTTTCCCCAAACAACTAAGGAGCATAACAAGTGACTGAGCGTATTGTGCTGGCCTACTCCGGTGGCCTGGATACTTCCGTAGCCATCGGCTGGATCGGTGAAGCGACCGGCGCCGAGGTTATCGCCGTGGCGGTCGACGTCGGACAGGGCGGCGAGTCGCTGGAGACGATCCGCCAGCGTGCCCTGGGCTGCGGCGCCGTCGAGGCCTACGTGGCCGACGCGTCCGACGAATTCGCCGAGGAATACTGCATGCCCGCGCTGAAGGCCAACGCCCTCTACCAGGGCCACTACCCGCTGGTCTCCGCGATCTCGCGCCCGGTGATCGTCAAGCACCTCGTCAAGGCCGCCCGCGAGTTCGGCGCCACCACGGTGGCCCACGGCTGCACCGGCAAGGGCAACGACCAGGTCCGCTTCGAAGTCGGGATCCAGACCCTCGGCCCGGACCTGAAGTGCATCGCCCCGGTCCGCGACCTCGCCCTGACCCGTGACAAGGCCATCGCCTTCGCCGAGGAAAAGGGGCTGCCGATCGAGACCACCAAGAAGAACCCGTACTCGATTGACCAGAACGTCTGGGGCCGCGCCGTCGAGACCGGCTACCTCGAGGACATCTGGAACGCCCCCACCAAGGACATCTACGACTACACCGCGACCCCGGAATTTCCCCCGGCCCCGGACGAGGTCACCATCTCCTTCGAGGCCGGCATCCCGGTCGCGATCGACGGCGTCAGGGTCACCCCGCTGCAGGCCATCAAGGAACTCAACCGCCGCGCCGGCGCCCAGGGCGTCGGCCGCATCGACGTCGTCGAGGACCGCCTCGTCGGCATCAAGTCCCGCGAGGTCTACGAGGCACCGGGAGCCATGGCGCTCATCACCGCGCACAAGCACCTCGAGGACATCACGGTGGAGCGCGAGCAGGCCCGCTTCAAGGCCACCGTCGGCCAGCGCTGGTCCGAGCTGGTCTACGACGGCCAGTGGTTCTCGCCGCTCAAGCGCTCCCTCGATGCCTTCATCGAGGACACGCAGCGCTACGTCACCGGTGACATCCGCATGATGCTGCACGGCGGCCAGGCGGTCGTCAACGGACGCCGCTCCGGGACCTCGCTCTACGACTTCGACCTCGCCACCTACGACACCGGCGACACCTTCGACCAGTCGATGGCGCGCGGCTTCATCGAGCTGTGGGGGATGTCCGCCAAGGTGGCCTCCGGCCGCGACATCCGCGTCGCCGGAAAGTAGCCCGCGTGGTTGAGAAGACTCCGAAGATGGGCCCACGAGCGCAGGGGTCCCCGGCCGAGCGAAGCGAGGCCGGGGGGCGCTCGGGGACGAATGCGGGTGCACTGTGGGGCGGCCGGTTCGCCGGCGGCCCCGCGGACGCCCTCGCCGCACTGAGCAAGTCCACGCACTTTGACTGGCGGCTGGCCCGCTACGACATCGCCGGGTCCATGGCGCATGCCCGTGTGCTGCACAAGGCCGGGCTGCTCGACGACGCCGAGCTCGAGGGCATGCTGGACGCCCTGGGCCGGCTGGATACGGACGTCGCTTCCGGAGCCTACCTGCCGGCGGAGTCCGATGAGGACGTGCACGGCTCGCTGGAACGCGGACTGATCGAGCGCGCCGGCACCCAGCTCGGCGGCAAGCTCCGCGCGGGCCGCTCCCGCAACGACCAGGTGGCCACGCTGGGCCGGATGTTCCTGCGCGACCACGCCCGGATCATCGCCCGCGGCGTGCTCGCCACGATCGATGCGCTCGTGGAGCAGGCCAAGGCGCACCAGGGGGTGGCCATGCCCGGCCGCACCCACCTGCAGCACGCCCAGCCGGTGCTGCTCAGCCACCACCTGCTGGCCCACGCCTGGGCGCTGCTGCGTGATGTGCAGCGGTTTGCGGACTGGGACAAGCGCGCCGGCGTCTCGCCGTACGGCTCCGGTGCCCTCGCGGGCTCCTCGCTGGGCCTGGACCCGGAGGCGGTGGCCGCGGAACTGGGCTTCTTCTCCGCCACGCACAACTCGATCGACGGCACCGCCTCCCGCGATGTCTTCGCCGAGTTCGCGTGGATCACGGCCATGATCGGCGTGGATCTCTCCCGCGTGTCGGAGGAAGTCATCCTGTGGGCCACCAAGGAGTTCTCCTTCGTCACCCTGCACGATTCCTACTCCACCGGCTCCTCGATCATGCCGCAGAAAAAGAACCCGGACGTGGCGGAGCTGGCACGCGGAAAGGCCGGCCGGCTGATCGGCAACCTGACCGGGCTGCTGGCGACCCTGAAGGGGCTGCCGCTCGCGTACAACCGCGACCTCCAGGAGGACAAGGAACCGGTCTTCGACGCCGCCGACACGCTGGAGGTCCTGCTCCCGGCAGTCTCCGGCATGATCTCGACGTTGACGTTCAACACCGAACGGATGGAGTCCCTGGCTCCGCAGGGCTTCGCACTGGCCACGGACATTGCCGAATGGCTGGTCCGCCAGGGCGTTCCGTTCCGCGAGGCGCACGAGCTCTCCGGTGCCGCGGTCAAGCAGGCCGAAAGCCGCGGCGTCGAACTCTGGGACCTCAAGGATGAGGAATACGCCGCGATCTCGGAGCACCTGACGCCGGAGGTCCGCACGGTCCTGTCCACCGAAGGCTCGCTGAACAGCCGGAACTCCCAGGGCGGCACCGCACCGGCCGCCGTCGAGCGCCAGCTGCTGGCCCTCGAGGGCGAGCTCGCCGCCGCCCGCGGGTACGCGGGGTAGCCTTTCGCCGGGCGGTCCCGGCAGGCCCGGCCACCAATGGCCGGGCCTGCCGGGACTTTCTTCGTTAAGGTGGGAACATGAGCGAAACGTTCCGCCAGCTGCTGCGCGCCCTGCCCGATTTCCCCGAACTGCTCCCGGACTTCGACCCGGACGCCGCGCCCGCGGACGCGGCCGGACTCTTCCGGCTCTGGTTCGATGAGGCGCTGGCCGCCGGTGTCCCGCAGCCCAACGCCTGCAGCCTGGCCACAGCGGATGAGCTCGGGCGGCCTTCCTCCCGGATGCTGATCCTCAAGGACATCGACGACGACGGCTGGCACTTCGCTACGTCCCGCGCCTCCCGGAAGGGCCGGGAACTCTCGGCGAATCCCCACGCCGCGCTGAACTTCTTCTGGCAGCAGCAGGGCCGGCAGGTCCGCGTCGCCGGCGCGGTGGCGGAGCTGTCCGCCGAGGCCTCGGCTGCGGACTGGCATGCCCGGCCCGGCGCGGACGGCAGTGACAACCCGGACTGGCAGCTGTACGCCCTTCAGCCCCGGGAGATCGAGTTCTGGCAGGCCCGGCACGACCGCCGGCACCTCCGGCACCGCTACGGCCCGGAGTCCTTCAGTTAACCGGCCTTTATTCAGGCCGTTCGCAAGGCGTTCGTATTAGGATGATCGCCATGACCACCATCACCCCGGAAAAACTCCTGGAAGAACTCCGCCGCGCAGCCGGCACTGTGGCTGGAATCGCCGCCGGCTTTTCCGACGAGGACGTCAAGGCCGCCTCGGAACTGCCGGGCTGGACCCGCGGCCACGTGCTGGCCCACGTCTGCGGGATCGCCAATGCGATGGCCCGTCAGCTGGAATACGCCGCCCAGTCCGACACCATCGAGCTCTACGACGGCGGCTACGACGGCCGGACCCGTGCCATCGAGATGGCCGCCGGGCACACCATTGCGGAACACCGGGCCGACCTGGACGCCGCCCTGGGCAGGGCGCTGCAAGCTTTTGAAGCACTGGCCGATGTCGGCTGGCGGGCGCCCATCAGCTTCCGCGGGGGAGTCGTTCTCGACGGCGGACTGGCGCTCTGGCGCGAGCTCGTCATCCACGCCACCGACCTCGGCACCGGCGGCGGCCCGGAAACCTGGAGCCGGCCGTTCTGCGAGCACCTTTTCGATTTCCTGGCCGCCCGGGTGCCGGACGGGCAGCGGTTTGTCCTCCAGCCGCTTGGCCTGCCGGCAGTGTCAATCGGTACCCCGGGCGGCCAGGCGACCGCCATCAACGGGATGCTGACCGATATCGCTGCCTGGCTCGCGGGACGCACGCCGACCCTCGGCAGCCTGCGCGCCACCGCGGCGGCCGACGGCGTGGACCTCCCCGAGCTCCTGCCCTGGCCGGCCGGGGTGCCTGTCACCCCCTAGGACGTCCGCCGAGGTGAGACTAGGCGCCCATGATCCGCCGCGACATGGGCGCGAAGTCTCACCCCGGCGGCCGGCGCTAGGCCACGCCGGCGGCCTGACGGCGCTCCCGGTCCAGCAGGCTTTCCTTGATGGCCAGCCCCCAGCGGAAGCCGCCCAGGCTTCCGTCGGTCCGGATCACCCGGTGGCACGGGACAAACAGCGCCGCCGCGTTGAATGCGCAGGCGCTGGCCGCAGCGCGCACGGCTTTGACGTTGCCGGAGAGCTCCGCGTACTCCGTGTAGGTCACGGGGTGTCCCGGCGCGACGGTCCGGAGGACATCCCAGGCATGGCCCCGGAACGGCCCGGATTTCTGCAGCACCGGCACCGCCATGGCGGGCGTGGGGTTCCCGGCATAGAACTCCGCCACGGCGTCGGAGATGGCACTCAGCCCGGTGACGGCCTCGTAGTCCCCGGGGAGCAGCTCAGGATGGATCTGCCCGGTCAGCTCGCCGGGAACGGCAGTCCACCCCGAGGCCAGCACGGCCCCGTCCCGGGCAATGATGGTGAACGGACCGTCCGGGGTGGACATGGTCAGCAACTGGGCTTTCATGGCATCACTTTCTTCTGGGGCTGGGTACGTGTGCGGGCCGCGGCCCGGGCCCCCGCCGCGCGCCACAGGTGCATGGTGGCGTAGGAACGCCAGGGGCTGAGCTCCCGGAAATCAGGACTCAGGCGGGCGTCGGGGGCGACTGCCACGCCGTCCGGGTCCCGGGCGAGGGAACGGATGCCGTTTCGCACCGCTGCGTCGTTGGCCAGGAAGACATCCGGGGCGCCGATCACGCGCATCGCCACATAACCAACCGTCCACGGCCCAATGCCGGCGAGGGGCAGCAGTTTGGACTCCAGGCCGGGCAGGTCGTCGCCGTAGCCGAAGTCGAGCTCACCCGAGGCCATCGCCGCCGCGGCCGCGCGGACGGAATCGATGCGGCGCTGCGGCCCGCGGAGCAGCCCGAAACCGTGCCCGGCAATCTGCTCCGCCGTCGGGAACAGCCTTTGCAGGCCGTCCGCCGGCACCAGGCTCGCGCTGCCGGCCGCGGACAGGTGGATGAGGGCGGTGCGGGCGGCGGCGACGGTGATCTGCTGGCCGATCATGGCCCGGACCAGCAGCTCCTGCGGGTCAACGGCGCCCGGCATCCGCATCCCGGCGGTGGCGGCGACGCTGGCCGACAGCCGCGGATCGGCCCCCAGTGCACCGTCGATGGCGACCGGGTCGGAGTCGAGGTCCAGCAACCGGCGGACCCGGCTGAGCAGGGGCGGCAGGTCCCGCAGGTCGACGGCGCCGATTCTCAGCACCAGCGGACGGCCAGGGGAACCGGCGTCGTAGTCCACCCGGAAACGGGCGTCTCCGTGGGCCAGGCGCAGGGTCCGGGCGTAGGAGGTGGACGAGCCTTCCTCGATGCCCGGAATGGCCCGGACCGTGAGGAAGTCGAAGATTCCCGGGTCGAACGGCTCGCGGTACGGCAGGTTCAGCGTCAGCGTCAGCGCCGTCGCCGGCGGTGCGGCCAGGCCAGGCGAACGGTGGTGCCGGGCGGTGGCCCGCAGTGCCGTGGGTGACATGGCGAAGACCTCGCCGATGGTCTCGTTGAACTGGCGCACGCTGCTGAAGCCGGCCGCGAAGGCAATGTCGGCGATTTTCATGGGCGTGGAAACGAGCAGGGTGCGGGCGGTCTGGGCCCGCCCGGCCCGGGCCAGCGAGAGCGGTCCGGCGCCGAGTTCGTTGCTCAGAATCCGGTTAAGCTGCCGCGAGGAGTAGCCCAGCCGGGCGGCAAGCCCCTCCACGCCGTCGCGGTTGATCACACCGTCGTTGATGAGCCGCATCGCGCGTCCGGCGATGTCGGAGCGCACGTTCCAGGCCGGCGTGCCGGGGACGGCCTCGGGCAGGCAGCGTTTGCAGGCCCGGTAGCCGGCGTCGTGCGCGGCGGCGGACGTTTCGTAGAAGGTGACATTCCCCGCTTTGGGGGTCCGGGCCGGGCCGGAGGGCCGGCAATAGATGCCCGTGGTGCGGACAGCAGTGTAGAACTGCCCGTCGAACCGGGTGTCCCGGGCGTCAATTGCCCGGTAGCGCTGCCAGAAGTCCATGCGTTCATCCTGTCAGCTTCCGGGGACTGCTGCTAGCGGAAATCGGACACGGCTGTGGAGGGGGAGCGGTGGCATTTGTTAAAGTCGGAGCATGACTTTGACGCCTCCTGTCAGCGTGCCGGGTTTCCCTGCCTGCGGGCCGCCCGCGGACGAACTGCGCGGGCTCCTGTCCCTTGACGCCCGGCAGGTGGCGCCGCTGCTGCTCGGCGCGGTGCTGACGCATGCGGGGAGCGACGGCCCGGTGTCCGTGCGGATTACGGAGGTGGAGGCCTATCTGGGCCCGCAGGACTCGCTGCACCCGGACCCCGGCTCGCACACCTTCCGCGGCGCCACCGCGCGCAACGCCCCGATGTTCGGCCCGGCCGGCCACCTGTACGTCTACTTCACCTACGGCCTGCACCACTGCGCCAACATCGTGTGCGGGCCGGCCGGCGTCGCCTCCGCCGTGCTGCTGCGCGCCGGCGAAATTGTGGCCGGGGAGGAGCTGGCACGCAGCCGCCGGCCGGCGTCGAAATCCCCAAAGGACCTGGCGAGCGGCCCGGCCCGGCTCGCCACGTCGCTCGGAATCACGACGGCGGACAGCGGCCGGGACGCCCTCCAGACCCCGTTCGGACTGGAACTGCCCGCCCTGGCGGCTGTGGACGTCAGCGCCGGGCCGCGCGTCGGCGTCTCCGGCGCCGGAGGCACCCACGACTACCCCTGGCGCTTCTGGCTGAGCGGTGACCCGACCGTCTCCCGCTACAAGGCGGCGAAGGTGCGGACGGCCTAGCCGGCCATGGTGCTTCTGGAGGTTCTGGTGGTTCCGGTGGTTGCCTGGAACCGGTGGCGGGGGAGGACGGCATCTCATGGGTGAGGGCAAGCGCGGGAAACCACGCAGCGAGCTCGAAAGGCTCGAGATCTTTGCGCAACTGGCCGCCGACTATTTCCGGATGGCCGAGTTGTTCAGACCTGCAGACGGGCCGCTGCCGGCAGATTCCCCCGAGGCGGAACGCCGGCAGTGGGTGGAGCTCTTCCGGGCAGCCCTGCTGCGCAAGTTCATCGTCCGGGATGAACACGTGTCCCTCAAGCTGGTCGTGAGGGCACTCCGCCTGTGCAACCATGCGGCAGACCGCAGGCTCGCGGAGGGAACGGACGCGGTGGCTGAACTGTTCACCGCCGAAATGCTCCAGGGCCGGCTGCACGGGATGCCCGGACCAGCCCCCGAGGACGGCCCGGACGTTTTCGAAGACGTTCTCTATGGACGGCTCCTGCACGGCGACGCTGACCGCTTCTCCCGGTCCGAATGGGCGAAGGACCACGGCCGCCTGGGTGCAGCGGCGGCCCGGCGGTTCGACGCGGAGCATGCGCTCGGCAAGGCGCTCGACGTCGTCAGCTACGGACTCGCGCACGGTCTCCTGCGGTCCCCGGCCGCGCCGGACAGCGACACGGGTCCAGCCAGTGAGGGTGATGGGTGAACCGGTCGAGGATCTGACGACAAGCGTCTTTTTTGTCGGACTTTTCATCTGGCTGTCCATCACGATGCTCGGCGCGATGTCAGATATCCCGGCCGACACGATCGTCTGGTTCGTCACCGTGATGGTGTTCTGCCAGGTGTTCATCATCGGCGGCACGGTGTACACGACCCAGCGCGGCATCCGTCCCTGGCGGTGGCGGCTCGCGAACACGGACCTGACCGGCGGGGTCTACCTGCGCCCGTGGGAGAAGACCCCTTCCGCCACATCAAATCAACAAAGGAATCCCCGTTGACCCCTGACCCCCAGCCCCCCGCCGCCCCGAGCCCGGGCCAACCAAAACCACCTTTCCCGCTTCGGGTTCGGGCCCGGAGTGACGCCTGTCGATGACCTGACAACATCCGCCTTCTTCATCGCCGGCGCCGTTGGCATGGGGATCTTTGCGGCACTTCCCGAGCTGCAGGACAACGCTGGATTTTCTGGCTCTGTTCGCTCATGTTCGTGGCCGGTGCGGTGTACACGACGCAGCGGGCCATCCGTCACTGGCGGTGGCGGCCCGCGAACGTGGACCAGACCGGCGGGGTCTACCTTCGCCCCTGGGAAAAGACCCCTTCCACCACGAGGTAGAGGGCCCTCGACGGGGACTTAGCGGGAGCATACGGCACCGGCACCGGCGTTTTCACCGTCCGCAGGGCCGGGAAGCTGTCGAGCGAGGAGTGGACCATTCCGCACGTCGCGGCAGACTGCCTGCACAAACTGACATGTGCCGGTGGGGAGACCGAAAAGGTTGTAGAATGGTGGGTCTGTCTTTTTCGATAGGGGAACGTTCGATGCACGACGCTGATTTGGCCCATGAACGCGACTATGTGGCGGGACTTTACGCCCGGCTGGATGAGCTGCGGACGGAAAAACGCGCCCAGCTGGCGCAGGTACGGCGTGCCGGTGCGGTGGGCACCATGCAGAACGTCTCCGAGCGGGACGCGTTCGCCGCGCTGTATGAGGACCGTCTGGCGCAGCTCGACGCCGTCGATGACCGGCTCGTGTTCGGCCGCCTCGACCTCGACTCCGGCGAGGCCCAGTACATCGGCCGCATCGGACTGACCACGGACGACCTCCAGCGCCTCATGCTGGACTGGCGCGCACCCGAGGCCGGCCACTTCTACCAGGCCACCGCGTTCGACCGGCAGGGTGTGCGCCGCCGCCGCCACCTGATCCTGCAGGGCCGCGAGGTCAAGGCGATCGAGGATGACGTCCTCGACGCCGGCCTGCTCGCCGACAACGAGTCCCTCCAGGGCGAGGGCGCCCTGCTGGCGGCCCTGAATTCCAAGCGGACCGGACGGATGTCGGACATCGTCGGGACCATCCAGTCCGAGCAGGACCGGATTATCCGATCGTCGATCTCCGGCGCCCTCGTGGTCCAGGGCGGTCCCGGCACCGGCAAGACCGCCGTGGCGCTGCACCGCGCCGCCTACCTGCTCTACACCCACCGTGACCGGCTTAAGACCGCCGGCGTCCTGCTCGTGGGACCGTCGTCGTCGTTCATGAAGTACATCGAGCGTGTCCTGCCGTCGCTCGGCGAAACCGGCGTCGTGATGGCGAGCGTAGGCCGTCTGATGCCCGGCATCCACGCCGTCGCCGAGCCCGAAGCCGAGATCGCGGCCATCAAGGGCCGGCTGGACATGGCCGAGGTCGTGGCGAACGCCGTGGCCAACCGGCAGCGCATTCCGGCGGAAAACCGCGTCCTCGAAGTCGACGGTCGCAAACTGCTGCTCACCCCCCGGCAGGTCCGCCGTGCCAGGGACAGGGCCCGCTCGACCGGCAAGCCGCACAACGAGGCCCGGGTCTCGTTCGTCAAGATCCTGCTGCGCGAACTGACCGAGCAGATGACCGAACTCGTGGAAGCCGGCAGCATCGGCAACAACGCCGACCGCTCCTATCTGGCCGAGGACGTCCGCTCCGCGCGGGACGTGCGGATTGCCCTGAACCTGTGCTGGATGCCGATGACACCGGAGAAGCTCATCGGTGAACTCCTCAGCAGGCCGGCAATCCTTGCAGCCTGCACCCCCCACCTCACCGGCGCCGAGCGTGAACTGCTGCTCCGGCCCGCCGACGCCCCGTGGACCGAAGCGGACGTGCCGCTCCTGGACGAGGCCGCCGAACTCCTCGGCGAACTCGACGCGGCCGCGGGCAGGGGACTGGCCCAGCAGGAACACGACCGCGCCCGCGACCTGGCCAATGCCAAGCAGACGCTGGTCAACATGGAAACAGCCGGCGTGGACGTCCTGGTCTCCGCGGAAGAGCTCGTGGACCAGAACCAGGAACGCGTTACCCGGCTGAGCGCCGCCGAGCGCGCCACCACAGACCGCAACTGGGCGTTCGGGCACATAGTGGTGGACGAGGCCCAGGAGCTCTCGCCGATGCAGTGGCGCCTGCTGGTCCGCCGCTGCCCGATGAAGTCCTTCACCATCGTGGGCGATATTGCCCAGACGAGCTCCGTGGCCGGCGCCAATTCCTGGCACAGCGCCCTCGGGCCCATGTTCGGCGACCGCTGGCAGCTCGAGGAACTCACGGTCAACTACCGCACGCCCTCGCAGATCGCCGAAGCGGCTGCCCGGATGGCCAACGCGGCGGGGCTTGTGGTGTCCGCACCGAAGGCTGTCCGCGAGGGACTCTGGCCGCCCGTGATCGACCGCGTCGAGCGCGGCGGGATCATCAGCAAGCTCGTGGAGGTCCTGCCGGAGGAGCTGGGTGCGCTCGAGGGCGGCCTGCTCGCCGTCATTGCCGACGGCGAGCTCCTCCCGGAGGCGACCGCCGCGCTGCGCGCGGTCTACGGCCGCCGCGTCGGCACGGATGCCGGCAGCTACGTGCAGGACATTGTGGTGATCAGCCCCCGTGAGGCCAAGGGCCTGGAGTTCGACGGCGTCGTGGTGCTGGAGCCATCGGCCATGCTCAACCATGAGCACGGCCGTGTCGGTGACCTGTATGTGGCCATGACCCGGCCCACCCAGCGGCTGCGGCTCATCGCCTCCGCCGGTGTGCCGGCCGGCATCGAAGAATGAGTCCCGCCGGCGGGCGCCACGGTGGCTGACGGTCACAAGCCCCGTCGGCTGACGGTCACAAGCGCTGGCGGTGCCCTGATCCTGCTAACTTAGATTCCGTGTCCCAGCTAAATGATCTACGTTCCCAGCAGAATGACCCCAGCTTCGCCAACGTCTGGCAGGAGCTGAAATGGCGAGGCCTGGTCCATGTCTCAACGGATGAGGCGGCGCTGGAGAAGCTGCTCGCCGGCGATCCCGCAACCTACTACTGCGGCTTCGATCCCACCGCTCCAAGCCTGCACCTGGGCAACCTGGTCCAGCTGCTGCTGATGCGCCGGATCCAGCTGGCCGGCCATAAGCCCCTCGGGCTGGTCGGCGGATCCACCGGCCTGATCGGAGATCCGCGGCAGAGTGCCGAACGCGTGCTCAACACCCCCGAGACGGTCGCCGAATGGGTCGGGAAGCTGCAGGCGCAGGTCCAGCGTTTCCTCAGCTTCGAGGGTGACAACGCGGCACGAATGGTCAACAACCTGGACTGGACCGCGCCGCTGAGCGCCATCGACTTCCTCCGCGGGATCGGCAAACACTTCCGGGTCGGCACCATGATCAAGAAGGACATTGTCGCCAACCGCCTGAACTCCGACGAGGGGATCAGCTACACGGAGTTCAGCTACCAGATCCTGCAGGGCATGGATTACCTGCAGCTCTTCCGCGACTACGGCTGTGTCCTGCAGACCGGCGGGTCGGACCAGTGGGGCAATCTCACGAGTGGCACCGATCTCATCCGCAAAGTTGAGGGCAAACACGTCCACGCGCTGGGTACCCCCCTCATTACGAACTCTGACGGCACGAAGTTCGGCAAGAGCGAGGGCAACGCCATCTGGCTTGATCCGGAGATGTGCAGCCCGTACTCCTTCTACCAGTTCTGGCTCAACACAGCGGACAGCGACGTGGCGGCACGCCTGAAGGTGTTTACCTTCCTGGGCCGTGCCGAGATTGAAGCGCTGGAAACCGCGGTTGCCGAGCGGCCCTTCGCCCGTGAAGGACAGCGGAGGCTTGCCTTCGAGGTGACCTCCCTCGTCCACGGTGTGGAGGCCACGGACAAGGTCATCGCAGCCTCAGCTGCCCTGTTCGGCAACGGTGACCTCAGCGTCCTGGACGAGGCCACGCTCAAGGCGGCCACGTCCGAACTCCCTTCGGCCACCGTCGAGGCCGGCGGCCTGGGCATCATCGAACTGCTGGTTGCCACCGGACTGTCGGAGAGCAAATCGGCAGCCCGCCGCACCGTGGCGGAGGGCGGGGCCTACGTCAACAACGCCAAGGTCGCGGATCCGGACGCCGTTATCGAGCCCGGCCAGCTGCTGCACGGACGCTACCTGCTGTTGCGCCGGGGCAAGAAGAACCTCGCCACCGTCGAAGTTTCCGCGGCCTAGAACGGCACCTCACGTCACCTGCACGCTCCGGCCCGACCCAGTTGCAAGGTCGGGCCGGAGCGTGTATTGTTCTTTTAGTCGCCACCGCAGAGTGGTGACCAACCCCAACAAAAATAGAGAAGCAATTCTCCTAGCGCTTTCGGCTCCCCTGGAGCAAGCTGGCGCAGGAATGAAAAGTTGCTTCACATTTTGCTGGGTGCATTCGTTCCACCAGATGAAATTTGGATGAAAATCCGGATTTGCAAAGTGGATATGAATGAAATAAGCTTCAAATATCGCAGCGAAGAAAAAGCGAAACAAAAGAATTCATTTACATTGAATTGTTTCGAACAGTACTTTGAATGTGTCTGTTGTTTGAGAACTCAATAGTGTGCCAAGTTTGTTGATACCAATTTATTGTATTGAATTGGTTGAATTGATCAGGCCTGCCACCCCGTGGTGTGGTCTGGTT